>NZ_JAZDRM010000001.1:86789-262598 GCF_047501495.1 Ancylobacter sp. G4_0304
GGGGGGTGGCTCGGGGCGGCGCGCGCGCTGGGGGGGGGGGGGGGGGGGGGGGGGTGGGTGGGGGGGGGGGGGGGGGGGGTGCGGCGCCGCCGCGGGGGGCCGCCCCCCCACCGCCGTGGCGCGGCACGCCTTGATCGGCCGCGCCAAGCCCGAGCAGGGCCTGCTGATCCACCGCCAGTTCTACGAGACGCTCGGCGGCCACGAGGCCGGCGCCCATGCCGCCCGCCGGCTGGTCGCCCGTGTCGGGCGCGGCAGGCTGGTGCTGCTGCGCTCGCAAATGCTGCTGCCGGAAGGCTGAGGACGCCGTTCAGACGCTCGCGCCCTTGGCCTTTTCGCGCTTCAGGTGCTCATCGAGGCGCGGCAGGATTTCCACGAAATTGCAGGGCCGATGCCGGATATCGAGCTGGTGGACGAGGATCTCGTCCCAGCCGTCGCGGCAGGCGCCCGGAGAGCCGGGCAGGCAGAAGATATAGGTGGCGTTAGCCACGCCGGCCGTGGCGCGGCTCTGCAGGGTCGAGGTGCCGATCTTGCCGAACGACACCATGTGGAACACGGTGGAAAAGCCTTCCATGCGCTTCTCGAACAGCGGCTCCAGCGCTTCGGGCGTCACGTCGCGCCCGGTGAAGCCGGTGCCGCCGGTGGTGATCACGACATCGATCGCGGGATCGGCGATCCACGCACCCACCGTTGCCCGCAGCGCCTCGATATCGTCGGGCACGATGTCACGCGCCGCCAGCCGGTGGCCCGCCGCGATCACGCGCTCGGCCAGCGTGTTTCCGGAGCGGTCATCGGCCGGCGTGCGGGTGTCGGAGACGGTGAGCACAGCGATGGAAAGCGCGACGAATGGGCGCTCGGCGACGGGAAGGCTCATCAGATATTGCCCTGAAAGGTGTTGCACTGGCGCATGTCGCCGCTGTCCAGCCCGCGCTTGAACCAGCGCATGCGCTGCGCCGAGGAGCCGTGGGTGAAGCTGTCCGGCACGACATAGCCCTGCGACTGCTTCTGCAAGCGGTCGTCGCCGATGGCGGAGGCCGCGTTCAGCGCCTCCTCGATGTCGCCGTCCTCCAGGATCTGCCATTGCGCGTCGGCATGATGCGCCCAGACGCCGGCGAGGCAGTCGGCCATCAGCTCGACGCTGACCGAGAGCTGGTTGGCCTCGGTGCGCGAGACCTGACGTTGCATCTGCTGGACCTTGGCGAGAATGCCCATCTGGTTCTCGACATGGTGGCCGACCTCGTGGGCGATGACATAGGCGGCGGCGAAATCGCCGGGCGCCTTGAAGCGGCGCTTCATCTCATCGAAGAAGCTGAGGTCGAGATAGACCTTCTCGTCGGCCGGGCAATAGAACGGGCCCATGGCGGACTGCGCGGAACCGCAGGCCGAGCGGGTGGCGCCGGAGAACAGCACCATGCCGGGGTCCTGATAGGTCTTGCCCTGCGCCTTGAAGATCGGCGCCCACACATCCTCTGTCTGGGCGAGGACCGTGGCGGCGAACTGGCCCATCTGGTCCTGCGGGGCGCCGGTCTTGCCGGACGGCGCCTGCGACCGGCTCTGCGGGGAGCCGCCGTCGCCCATCAGGATTTCCGCGCCGCCGATCAGCACCGCCGGATTGATGCCGGTAGCCCAGGCGATCAGCCCCACCACGATGAGCCCGCCAATGCCGAGCCCGCCCCGGCCGCCGGGAATCCGGCCGCCACCGCCGCCGAAGCCGCCACCGCGTCGATCCTCGACATTATCGCTGCGCCGGAAATCCTCCCACCGCATAGTCACCTCCCCAAGCCACCAGCATTTCGGCAAGGCCGAACGCCACCATGGCAAATCCGCGCGACGCGCGCCATGGCGGCAATGCGGTGGGAGGCATCCGGTTCCCGACGCCCGCTGTCAAGCCGCGGCGGCGGACACCTCGGTGAGCCACTCCCGGGTGAGGCTCACATCGGCCTGCGACAGGCCGTGGCCGACCGGCAGCACACGGTGCGTCACCTCGGCGCCGGCCTCGCTGAGCTGCGCGGCGAGACGGGCGGCGTTGTCGGCCGGCACGATCGGATCGGCGCTGCCCGAGAGCAGCAGCACGCGGCGGCCCGAGGCATCGGCCTTGGGCGGCACCTTGAACGGCACCATGGCGCGCAGCAGCACGGCGCCGGCAAGCGCTTCTGGGCGGCGCATGAACATCGCGGCCGCGATGTTCGCTCCGTTGGAGAAGCCGAGCGCGACGGGGGCCGGCAGGCCATAGGCGGCGCGCGCCTCACCGATGAAATCGGCCAGTTCGTCGACGCGGGCGCGCAGGTCGTCCTCGTCGAACACGCCCTCGGCGAGACGGCGGAAGAAGCGCGGCATCCCGCCCTCGAGCACCTTGCCGCGCGGCGACAGCAGCGCCGCGCCGGGCGCCACCATGCGCCCAAGGCCGAGAAGATCGTTCTCGTCGCCGCCGGTGCCGTGCAGCAGCAGGAGCGGCGCGAGGTTCGGCGCGGTCGCCGGCTCGAAGCGATGCACGAAGGAAAGCTCGTGATTGGCCATGACGGCCTCCTGATCCATTTGAGAACGGGCGCCCCTTCCCCACGCGGGAGAAGGGGCGGACAGGTTCAGGCGATTTCCGGCAACACCGCCTCGATGTCGGTGCGGCGCGGCTCAAGGAAGGACGGCAGCTTCAGCGCGCGGCCGAGTTCGGCCGGGAGTTCGTCGGCGGCAAAGCCGGGGACGTCGGTCGCGATCTCGAACAGCACATGGCCGGGCTCGCGGAAATAGACGGACCGGAAGTAGTTACGGTCCTTCTGTTCCGTGGTGCGGATGCCGTGATGTTCCACGAGCTTCCTCACCATCTCCTCCTGCCCGGCATCGTCTGCCGCGCGGAAGGCGATATGGTGGACCGAGCCGCCGCCCATGCGGGCCGGCAGGAAGCCGCCGGCGACATGGATGTCGACGATCGAGCCGACCTCATTGCCCTCGACCTTGAACCGCACCAGCGAACCCTCGCGGCCGATCTCGGTGAAGCCGAAGATGTCGGTCAGGATGGCGCCGGTGGGCGCGGCATCGGCCAACAGGAGGTTCACCGAGTGGAAGCCACGAATGGCATGCTCGGCCGGCACGTCGGTGCCAAGCCAGGCCGGCTCGTTCTCGGCGCCCGCGACGCCGACCAAGGCGAGGCGCATGCCGTGCGGGTCCTTGAAGGAGAGCACCGTCTCGCCGAAGCGGCGCACGATGGCTTCATGGGGTACGCCCTTCTCGACGAAGCGGTGCGTCCAGTAGCCGATCGAATTGGCCGGCACGCGGAACGCGGTCTCCTGCGTCTCGCCGACGCCAAGCCGGCCGGGCGCCACATGGTCCCACGGAAAGAAGGTGAGGATGGTGCCGGGCGAACCGGCCTCGTCGCCATAATAGAAGTGATAGGTGCCGGGATCGTCGAAGTTCACGGTCTTCTTGACCAGCCGCAGGCCGAGCGTGCGGGTGTAGAACTCGACGTTGCGGCGCGCATTGCCGGCGATCGCCGTCACATGATGAATGCCGTTGCGGTTCATGGTGTGGCCCTCTGATGGAGCGCTCCCTGCGCTCTTGCATGAGCCATAGATAAACCGGCGTCTGCGCAATGCCATCTAGTTTCGATTGCGTTGACGCAATGTCTGCCGTGCTGCTATGAAGTCGGGGACGCGCCGGCCTTCCCGGCGAGGCGGGGGACAGCATGGCCGAACCGTTCAAATCGCTGGCATGGGACGATTTCCGCCTGATCAAGGCGGTGGCCGATGCCAAGGGTCTTCCCGCCGCCGCCGCGCAGATCGGCGTCAATCATTCCACGGTGTTCCGCCGCCTCAAGCAGATCGAGGAGGCGCTGGGCAACCCGCTGTTCGAGCGCCACCGCACCGGCTACGCGCTCACCCCCGCAGGAGAGGAACTGGTCGCGCTGGCCAACCGGCTCGACGAGGAAATCACCACGGTCGGACGCAAGCTGGCCGGGCGCGAGCCGGCGCCCTCGGGCGAACTGCGCGTCACCACGCCGGATTCGCTGCTGATCGAGATGCTGATGCCGATGCTGGCCGCCTTCCGCCAGCGCTACCCCGAGGTGCGGCTCGACATCGTGCTGAGCAACCAGCCGCTCAACCTGTCCAAGCGCGACGCCGATGTCGCGATCCGCGCCACCGACAGCCCGCCGGAAAACCTCGTCGGCCGCCGCGTCGCCCGCATCAACTGGGCGCTCTACGGCCTCGCGAGCGACTTTCCCGCCCCCGGCGCGGCGGACATGGAGGCGCTGACGACCCGCGACTGGATTTCGCTGGGCGACGGGCTCGGCACACTTCAAGCGGTGAAGTTCGTGCAGGACCATGTTCGCCCGGAGAAGGTGGTGTTCAAGGTCAACTCGGTGCTGGGCCTCGCCGAGGCGATCGAGGCCGGGCTCGGAATCGGGCACATTCCGTGCCTCATGGGCGATTCCCGTCCCGCGCTGGTCCGCCTCGCCCCGCCGGTCGACGAGTTCGCCGCCGACCTGTGGCTGTTGACCCACCCGGACCTTCGGCATTCGCCGCGCGTGCGCGCCTTCCTCGATTTCCTCGCCGCCGAGATCGGCCGGCACCGGCGCTTCATCGAAGGCGCGGTCGGGCTTGATGCCGCCGCCCGGCCCGGCGAGCTCCCCGCTACGGCTTGATCTTCGCCAGCAGCTTGTCGCGCACCGCGATCAGGTCGAGCGTCAGGGCCTTGAGATCGGCATCATCCTTCTCGATGCAGGTTCCCATGGCGCCGGGCAGGCAGTCGGCCTGCTGGCGCAGCGCGCGGCCATGATCGGTGAGGAAGATGCGGACCTGCCGCTCGTCGAGCGAATCGCGCACGCGGCGCACCAGCCCGGCCGCCTCCATGCGCTTGAGCAGCGGGGTGAGCGTGTTGGTCTCCAGCAGCACCCGCTCGCCGAGCTGGCCGACGGTCAGCCCGTCCCCGCTCCACAGCGCGACCATGGCGACATATTGCGGATAGGTCAGCCCCAGCCGATCGAGCATCGGCTTGTAGACGCGATTGAAGGCGTGGTTCGCCGAGTAGACCGCGAAGCAGAGAAAATTCTCAAGCCGGAACACGGTATCGTCGGCGCCGTCCTTGTCGGACATGAAGAACCTCTGACTCTTGATCCAGCCCCGCCGCCGCACCCGGTTCGAGATTTGCATCGCTCGCGACGCATCGACAAGCGGGATAATGCGTAACCGGCACCGGGACACCGCTGCTGCCCGCGATTTGAAGATGGCGCACGGCTCATTTATAGCAACGGCAACGCGTTGCGCGCCGTGAGAGCGTGCGGGGGTTGGGGGAAAGCGAAGCGATGTCCGAGGGAAACGTGACCACGAAGCCGGAAAGCCCGGCCGGGGCGCCTTCCGACATGAGCGCGACCGGCCGGCGCTCCACGCGCCTGAGGCTGCGCGCGGCCTGGATGTACTATGTCGAGGGCCTGACCCAGAGCGCCATCGCCGAGGCGCTGGGCATCGGGCGCGTCACCGTGGTGCGCATGCTGGCCGATGCCCGCCAGTTCAATGAGGTGAAGATTTCGCTCTCGCGCGAGATCGCCGAGCTGCCGCGCCTCGAAATGGGACTGCAGAAGGCGTTCGGCCTGCGCGAGGCGGTGGTCGCTCCGCTCTCCGACCCCGCCGCCGACCCGACCGCCGCCATCGGCGCCGCCACCGGGCAGTTCATCTCCGACCTGATTCGCCCGGACATGAAGATCGGCTTCGGCTGGGGCCGCACGCTGATGCGCGCGCTCGGTTTCATCGACGAGAAGGCGGTGGCCAATCTCTCGGTGATCTCGCTGCTGGGCGGCATCACCAAGGCCAAGCAGTACAACCCCTCCGAATTCGCCTGGCAGCTCTCGCGCCTGTTCCAGGCCGACTGCCACCTGATCGCCGCGCCCGCCGTGGTCGACAGCCTGGAGACCAAGCGCGCGCTGATCGAACGCTGCGGCCTCGCCCCGGTCTATAATCTCGCGCGTGACATGGACGCGGTAGTGCTCAGCGTCGGCGAGATGACCGGGGACAGCACCTCGCTGCGCTTCGGCTTCTTCTCGGATGCCGACTGGGATTCGCTGGTGGCAGCCGGCGCGGTGGGCGACGTCATCTACAATTTCGTCGACATCGAGGGCCGGCTGGTCGACCACCCGATCAACAGCCGGGTGATGTCGATCCCGATCGAGACGCTGCAGGCCACGCCCGAGCGCATCCTCACCTCCGGCGGGCCTGGCAAGACCCAGGCGATCATCGGCGCGCTGCGCATGCTGCGCCCGACCGCCTTCATCACCGACGAAGTGACCGCGAGCGCGGTGCTTGAGGCCGCCGGCGCGACCTATTGACCGGAACATCTGTCGTCCGGGCGATGCGCTTGGCTCTTTGCGTCACGCCAAATGTCGAGTACCGAAGGACAGGGGAGACCGCGCGAGGGCGGCCGGTCCCCCCGGAATCGGCGGAAGGGTTTTGAGTTCATGCGCGGGGCAAGCAGCATTTCGGCGGTCGGATTCGGCAGCGGCGCATTGGTAACGACGGGCCTTGCCGCCGAGCTGGAGCGCTGGACCGAGCAGCATGGCCCGGTGACGATCGGGCTGGCCGGCGCCGGGCAGATGGGCACCGACCTCGTGGTGCAGGCGGCGCTGATGCCGGGCGTGCGCATCGGCGCGGTGTCCGAAATCGACCCGCAACTCGCCATCGACGCCGCGCTCATGGCCGGGCATGACCGCGCCGACATCGTCTCGGCCTCCAGCACGCAGGCCATCGACCGCGCCATCGAGGCCGGCAAGATCGCCGTCACCGAGGATTATCACGCGCTGTGCGCCAGCGGACATATCGACGTGGTGATCGACGCCACCGGCTCGCCGAACATCGGCACGCTGGTGTCGCTGGAGGCGATGCGCAACGGCAAGCATGTCGTGCTGCTGAGCGTCGAGGCCGACATCACCATCGGCCGCTTCCTCAAGCAGGAGGC
Organism: Ancylobacter sp. G4_0304; assembly: GCF_047501495.1. Lineage (NCBI taxonomy): Bacteria > Pseudomonadati > Pseudomonadota > Alphaproteobacteria > Hyphomicrobiales > Xanthobacteraceae > Ancylobacter > Ancylobacter sp. G4_0304. The sequence goes on from NZ_JAZDRM010000001.1 coordinate 93,723, forward strand.
GCGCAAGGCAGGCGTGGTGCTGACCGGCGCCGCCGGGGACGAGCCGGCCGCGACCGTGGAACTGATCGGCTTCGCCCAGTCGCTCGGCTTCGAGATCGTCTGCGCCGGCAAGGCCAAGAACAACGCCTTCAAGCCCGACGCCGTGCCGGACGAATTCGCCGAGGAGGCGAAGGCGCGCAACATGAACCCGCGCATGCTGGTCGAGTTCGTCGACGGCTCCAAGACCATGGTGGAGATGACCGCGCTCGCCAACGCCACCGGCCTGGTGCCGGACGTGCCGGGCATGCACGGGCCGAAGGCCGACCGCGACGTGCTCGCCCAGGTGCTGTGCACCAAGGAGGATGGCGGCATCCTCTCGCGCTCCGGCGTGGTCGATTTCACCCTCGGCAAGGGCGTGGCGCCCGGCGTGTTCTGCATCGTCAAGCCGCGCCACCCGCGCGTGCTGGAGCGCATGGCGGACCTCAAGGTCGGCCCCGGCCCCTGCTTCGCGCTGATCCGGCCCTATCACCTCACCAGCCTCGAAGTGCCGCTCTCGGCGGTGCGCGCGGTGCTCCACAAGCGCCCCGACATGGAGGTGCTGGACCATCCCGTCGCCGAGTGCACGGCGGTGGCCAAGCGCGACCTCAGGCCAGGCGACGTGCTCGGCAAGATCGGCGAATATGATTATCGCGGCTTCGCCATGGGCTGGCGCGACGCGCGCGACAGCTTCGCGCTTCCGCTCGGCCTTGCCGAGAAGGCGCGGGTGCTGAAGCCGGTAAATGCCGGCGAGCGGCTGACCTATGAGAACTGCGCGCCGGACGAGGCGCTGATCGTCACCCAGATGCGCCGCCGCCTCGACCAGGCTGACGCGCAATATCTGGCGGCGTGAGGACGCGGGGCCCGCTTCGCCCCGGCCGCCCGCATGCTTCGAGACCAGCCTGAGGCCGTCACCTCAGCATGACGGGCGTGCTTGGGACCGCGAGGGAGCGCTACGTGGCGGCTGCCTGAGCGGTGCGGCGCAGACAGCCAGGCGCCCCTCGCTCCTTACACGCGCCGCCGCGCACCGGCGGCGGTGTGGCAGAAACGAACCGCGCTCGCATCCCCCGCCTCCACCCTCACGCCGTCATCCTGAGGCACGCGCCCGGCGGGCCGAAGGAGGCGCCGGGAGGTCATCCCCCCCCCCCTGCGCTCACGCATTGCCGGAGCCGGCACCGGGGTTGGCAAGGACGGTGAAATGGGCGTCGGCGAGGCGGGCCTCGGCTTCCGCCAGCGCGTGCGAGAGCTGGCGCACCTGCTCGGGCCGAAGCACGAGCTGGAGCGCGGAAACCGGCTCGCCGGGCTTGGGCGCGGCGCCGATCTCCAGGCGCAGCCCCACCGCCTCGGCGCCGAACAGCGCGGTGGTGAAGGCGTTCATCGGCCACACCTTGAGATGGCCGTTGGCGTCCTTTTCCCAGTCGTCGAACATGCCCTTGCGGATCGGATCGGTCATTGGCGTCGTCCTCATGGTTGCGCGCGGCAGAGCACGCGGGTTTCCCGATCCATAGCATTGCCGGCGCGCCTTGGCATGCCGGATACCTGATGCCGATGCGCAGACGGCGCGGCGCGCGGCCGGCACACGGGTTGCGTTGCCGCCGCCAACGCGCCAAGGCTTGCGACATGCCAACGCACGCGACCGCGCCCCCGCATGACGACTGGATCGGACCGCTCGACCGCGCGGACCGGGCGAGCGGCCCGCTGCATGCCCGGATCGTGGCGGCGCTGGAGGATGCGGTGGCACGCGGGGCGCTGCGGCCCGGTGAGCGGCTGCCGACCCAGCGCGCGCTGGCGGCACGGCTCGGCATCGACCTGACCACCGTCACCCGCGCCTATAACGAGGCGCGCCATCGCGGCCTGATCGATGCGGTGACGGGACGCGGCAGCTTCATCGCCGGCGGCGCGGCCCTTTCCGCCCCGGCCATGGACCTCTCGATGAACATGCCGCCGCCGCCGCAGGGCATGAAGCTCGGCGAGGTGATCGAGCGCGGGCTCAGTGGGCTGCTGGCGCGCTCCAATGCCGATGTGCTGATGGCCTATCATGTCGGCCCCGGCGCCCCGCCGGACCGGCTGGCGGCGGCGCGCTGGCTGGAGCCGACGCTCGGGCCGGTCTCCACATCGCGGCTGATGGTGATGCCCGGCGCGCAGGGGGCGCTGGCGAGCCTGCTGGCCCTGCTGGCGAAGCCCGGCGACACGCTGCTGGCGGAGCGCGAGACCTATCCCGGCCTGATCGCGGCAGCGGCCCGGCTCGGCGTGCGGGTGGTCGGCGTCGCCTGCGATCGCGAGGGTCTTGAGCCCGACGCGCTGCTCTCCGCCTGCCGTCACGGGACGGCGCGGCTGCTTTATCTCCAGCCGGCGCTGCAGAACCCGACCACCGCGACCATGAGCGCGCCTCGCCGGGCCGAGATCGCCCGCATCGCCCGCGCAAAGAAGCTCACCGTGATCGAGGACGATCCCTACAGCCGGCTGATGGACACGCCGCTCCCGGCCCTCGCCACCCTCCTGCCCGAGGCGACCTATCATGTCGCGACGCTGGCCAAGACGCTGACACCGGGGCTGCGCATCGCCTATGTCGCGGTGCCCGAGGGCGAGACCACCGAGAAGCTGGCGCAGGCGATGCGCGATCTCGCGCTGATGCCAGCGCCGCTGATGACCGCGCTCGCCACGCGCTGGATCAGCACCGGCACCGCGACGCATCTGCTCGGCGCGATCCGCCGCGAGGCGCGGGCCCGGCAGGACATGGCGCGGGCGCTGCTACCGGAGGGCGCCGTCGCCGCCCCCGAGGGGCTGCATGTCTGGCAGACGCTGCCGGCGCACTGGGACCGCGCCCGCCTCACCGCCGCGGCGCGGCGGCGCGGGCTGGCGGTGATGCCGGCGGAAGCGTTCTGCGTGAGGGGAGAGCCGAGCCATGCGCTGCGGCTCTCGCTCGGCGCCGTGGCCGACCGCGCGCGGCTCGGCGAGGCGCTGGTCGCGCTCGCCGCCCTCATACGCAGCGAGGACGGCTGAGGCGTGAAGGCTCAGGGTTTGACGGCCGGCTCCAGGCTGCGCTCGACCGGGATCAACCGGCCTTCCTCGGCCTTGTAGTAATATTGGCTCGCCACCAGCCAGCCCTTGAGCGGGCGTAGCGGCGGGATGCAGGTCAAAAGCATCACCGGCAGGGTGGTGAACAGGTGCACCCAGTACGGCGCCTGGAACGCCATCTCCAGCCACAGGCCGAACATCACCGAGGGAATGCAGCCGAAGCAGATGACGAAGAAGGCCGGGCCGTCCGCCGGATCGGCGAAGGAGAAGTCCAGCCCGCAGGCTTCGCAGCGCGGCTTCAGCTTAAGGAAGCCGTCGAACAGGCGCCCCTGCCCGCAACGCGGACAGCAGCCGCGCACACCACACTGGAACGGCGTCAAAACGGGCCATTGCTGTTCGGTCATCTCGGCCTCCTGCCTGATCTGCCGGCGGGCGTCGCCCGCGACACCGTTGAGGTGGGCCTCGCCGCATACAATGTCAACGATATCACCGGATTGTATGGATATATCGCGGCAATGTAGGGAGGCATTGTCGCCGGGCCGCTGCGGTAGCGGGAGGACGGCGTTAACCATTTCCCGGCATGCTGCTCGCAGTGAGGCCACGAGGCGATTCTGCGAGCATGAGTTCCGTGATGAGTAACGTCATTCCCTTTCCCGCGCGGCCCCGGCAGGACGAGGGCGATCTCGACATCGACCTTGAGACCGCGGTCGACGTCGCGATCCGCGACCTGCGCGACCTTGCCGAGCGCCTGCGCGCCGACGCCGCCGGCCACGAGCAGGCGAGGGAATGCCTGCTGATGCTCGAACGCGCGCTGGACAATGCCCGCGCCTATGGCTGAGCGCCGGCCGGAGCCCTTTCATGTCGGACAGAACGTCCGGACGATGAGGAAGTGCTCCAGACAGCTTACGTCAGCAGGCTGTGCAGCAGATAAAGCCCGGCCTTGATGAAGGCCCAGATCACGCCGGAAACCACGCCGAGCGAGGTGATGGCGAGCACGATGCCGGCAAGGATCCACAGGCCGTCGCGCTCCAATATGCCCAGCGCGAACACGCAGATCGACAGCGCGGGCAACATGTTGCCCAGCGGGATCGGCAATACCAGCACCACCGCCAGCACGAAGCAGAGCACGCCGATCAGATACTCCGACGGCGGGTGCGCCAGGATGCTGAAGCGCGGGCGCAGCAGCCCTTCGGCGCGCGCGAGCCAGGGCGTGGCGCGGCCGATGAAGGCGGCGAAATCCTTGCGGGCGATGGAGCGGTCCGCGATCAGCCGCGGCAACCACGGATCGCGGCCAAGCGCGAGCTGAAGCGTGAGGAAGATCAGCGGCGCGCCGAGCACCGCCGAAGTGCCGGGCGGGGTCGGCAGCACGTTGGGCAGGGCGAAGATCAGCATCAGCGGCCCGAAGGCGCGCTCCTTCATCACGCCGAGCAGATCCCCGACGCCGACGCGCTCGCGCCCTTCGTCATTGGCGATGCCGTTCAGAACATCGGACAGGCGGGTGGCGGCTTCGTCCAGATCGGCCTCGCTGCCGGTGGCCTCGTTCGACGGGGTATCAAGGGACACGGTCGGCGCAACTCCTCCGGCGGCGTTTCCAACTGCGGCCGGCGACGCGACCTTAGCCCGCTAGATAGGATCACAATGTGACGGCCGCCAGAAGCGGCCCGCCAAATCTGCCGGGCCCAGCTGTTGGGCCGAGACGTCGGATCAAGCTGCCGGATCAGTCCCAGCTCGCCAGGAAGGCGCCGATCGCGATCAGCAGGATCAGCAGCGCGACGACCCAGTGCTTGGTTTCCCATGAGCGCATGGAATTGATGGCGCCGTGCGGCTGGGCGGGTTCGGTCGGCTTCTTGTGCTGGGCCACGGCGCATTCTCGCATTCGAGGTCGGTTGTTCCGCTAGGGCGGCTCCCCAAGGGTTTCCCCGTTCCGGCCGCGCCCGTCAACTCGCCGTGCCGTCCTTGGTTGATCAATTCGCGCAAAGCCTCTAACCAAGCCCCCCTTTTCCCGAACCGGAGGTCTTGACCCATGGCATCTCGCTCCATGGCATTTTGCGGCCTCGATTTCGGCACGTCGAACACGACGCTGGGATATTACGGCGGCGAGGCCCCCCGCCTCGCGCGCCTCGAAGACGGCAAGGACACCGTGCCGAGCGCGGTGTTTTACGGGCGCGATGGCGCGCTGACCATCGGCCGCGCGGCGATGGCGCTCTATGTCGGCGGCACCGACGGGCGGCTGATGCGCAGCCTGAAATCGGTGCTCGGCAGCGCGCTGATCGACGAGAAGACCCAGATCGGCAAGCACCGCGTCGCCTTTCGCGAGGTGATCGGCGATTTCGTCCGCACCGTGAAGCAGCGCGCCGAGGTCGATGCCGGCGCCGCGCTGGAGCGCGCCGTGCTCGGCCGCCCGGTGTTCTTCGTCGACGACGACGAGGCGGCAAATGCCCGCGCCGAGGCGGCGCTGCGCGCCATAGCGCTGAAGGCGGGATTTGGCGAGGTGTCCTGCCAGTTCGAGCCGATCGCCGCCGCGCTCGATTATGAGCAGCAGGTGAGCGCGGAGGAGACCGCGCTGATCGCCGATATCGGCGGCGGCACCTCGGATTTCTCAATCGTGCGGCTAAGCGCCGAGCGCCACCGCCGCACCGAGCGCGCCGACGACATCCTCGCCAATGACGGCGTGCGCATCGGCGGCACCGATTTCGACCGCCATCTCAGCCTCGGCACGCTGATGCCGCTGCTGGGCTATCGCAGCCCGATGAAGAAGCCCGGCCGCGACGTGCCGAGCGGCTATTTCCACGACCTCGCCACCTGGTCCAGCATCAACCGGCTCTACAATGCCAAGACCGTGCGCGAGCTGCACGAGGTCCGCCGCGAGGCCGCGCATCCCGAACTGGTAAGCCGTCTGGTGCGCGTCATCGAGGAGCAGCGCGGCCACACCCTCGCCATGCAGGCGGAAGAGGCCAAGATCGCGCTGGCCGGGGAGCCGCAGGTCGACGTCGATCTCGGCTGGCTGGAGGCCGGGCTTTCGGTCGGCATCACGGCGGAGGAATTGGTGCACCACACACGGGCGCTGGCCGAGCGCATCGCCGCGCGCATCGCCAATTGCCTCGATCAGGCCGGGCTGAAGGCGGGCGATGTCGACGCGCTGTTCCTCACCGGCGGCTCGACCCGGCTCAAACATGTCCGCGCCGCCATCCTTGCCGCGCTCCCCGGCGCGCGCGTTGTGGAGGGCGACACCTTCGGCTCGGTCGGCACCGGCCTCGCCATCGAGGCCGCCCGGCGCTACGGGAACGTCGCGGCGGCGTGAGGGGGAGCGCGCCGCTCAGCCGTGGCGCAGGTGGAACGACTTCGGACGCGTCAGCATCTCGAAGCCGATGCGCGAGAGCGAGGCGCCGCGGCCGGTTTCCTTAACCCCGGTCCAGGCAAGGCCGGGATCGAGATAGTCGCAGCGATTCATGAACACGGTGCCGGTCTCGACCTGCCCGCCCAGTTCCTCCGCCGCCGCGCGGTCGGCGGTCCAGATCGAGGCGGTGAGGCCATAGATGCTGTCATTCATCAGCGCCACGGCCTCGGCATCGTCCTTCACCTTCATGATGCCGACCACCGGGCCGAAGCTCTCCTCGCGCATCACCGACATGGAATGGTCGACCCCGGTCAGCACCTGCGGCGCGAGATAGGGCGAGCCCTCGCGGTTCATCGGGAAGGCGGACGCGTCGATATGGGCCCGCGCGCCCTTCGCCAGCGCCTCGGCGGTCTGGGCGCGGATCAGCTCGGCAAAGCGCTTCTGCGCCATCGGGCCGAGTGTGGTCGCCTCGTCCAGCGGATTGCCGAGCACATATTTGGCCGTGAGCGCCGAGAAGGCGTCAATGAAGCGGTCGTACAGCGCCTCGTGGACATAGATGCGCTCGATCCCGCAGCAGCACTGGCCGGCATTGTAGAAGGCGCCGTCGACGAGGTTCTCGACCGTGAAGTCGAAATCGGCATCGGCGCGGACATAGGCCGGGTCCTTGCCGCCGAGCTCCAGCCCCATCGGGGTGAAGCTGCCGGCCGCCGCGCGCTCGATCGCCTTGCCGCCTTCCACCGAGCCGGTGAAGTTCACGAAATCGACGCTGCCCGAGGCGAGAATCTGCGAGGTCTGGTCATGGGTCAGCACCAGATTGGCGAACAGGCCCTTCGGCAGGCCGGCCTTGTCCATCGCCGCCTGGAAACGCTCGCCGACCAGGATGGTCTGCGCCGCGTGCTTGAGCAGCACGGCGTTGCCGGCGATCAGCGCCGGCGCGATGGTGTTGACGGCGGTGAGATAGGGGTAGTTCCACGGCGCCACCACGAAGACGATACCGAGCGGATCGCGGCGGATGTAGCGGGTGAAGCCGGGGCGCGCATCATGGGGGATCACCGGCTTGAGCGCGTCCTCGGCCATGTCGACGACATAGCGCACCCGCTCCTCGAAGCCGCCGAACTCGCCGCCATAGCGCACCGGGCGACCCATCTGCCAAGCGAGTTCCGGCACGATCTCCTGGCTCATCGCCAGCATGGCGTCGAGGAAGCGCAGCACATGGGCGGCGCGCGCGGCGACCGGCACCTTCGCCCATTCCGCCTGCGCCTTGCGGGCGGCCGCGAGCGCCGCGGCGATGGCCGCGCCGGAGGCCGCCGGACGGCGCGCCAGTTCCGAACCGTCCACCGGGGAAATGCAGATGATATCGCTCATGAGGCCTCCTCGAACCCGGATCCGGATATAGCGCGCCACGCGTGCGGGCGTCCATCGAAGGCTCTATGGGCGAATAGGCGGCTTGGCGATATAACTGGGCGCGGGGGGCAGAGCCGTGCGCGCCGGCAACGGCCGCAGGGTACACACTGCAAAAATTGCGGTCCAAAGGCAGCGGCGGAACTTGATACCACTAAAGCCGAGCGACAACGCATAAGAGTGGCAATCGCCAGTTGCGGTTGGCGGACAGGTCGACATGTTACATTTGCACGACACCACAGACGGCGCGGCCGCCACCCGGCACGACCACGAGGAAATGTTCGAGCTCGCGCCGATTTCGCTCTGGCTTGAGGATTATGCCGGGCTGACGGCGCTGTTCGATGGTTGGCGCCGCGAGGGCGTGGTCTCGCTGCGCGAATTCCTGCGCGAGAACCCGGCCAAGGTGAAGGCGTGCTCCGAGCAGATCCGCGTCCTGAAGGTCAACCGGCGCACGCTGGCGCTCTATGAGGCCGACAGCCTCGATCACCTCGTCTCAAATCTCGGCCGTGTGTTCCGGGCCGACATGCTCAAGACCTTCGTGGACGAGCTGTGCCAGCTCTGGGACGGCGCCACCACCTTCACCAGCAACACCGTGAATTACACGCTGGGCGGCCGGCGGCTCGACATCCAGCTCAAGGGCACGGTGCTGCCGGGCTACGAGGCCACGCTCGGGCGCGTGCTGCTCTCGATCGAGGACGTGACCGAGCGCGAGACCATGCGCCGCCAGGCCGCGCAGGCCGAGGAATATGCCCGCGGCCTGTTCGAGCATTCGCCGGTGTCGCTGTGGGTCGAGGACTTCTCCAGCGTGAAGCAGCTCGTCGACGAGCTCCGGTTCCGCGGCATTGTCGATTTCCGGGTCTTCACCGATGTGCACCCGGAATTCGTGCGCCGCTGCCTCAGTGAAATCCGCGTCATCGACGTCAACCAGCACACGCTGGAGATGTTCGCCGCGCCCGACAAGGCCACGCTGATCGCCCATATCGGCGACGTGTTCCGCGAGGACATGCACCGCCATTTCCGCGAGCAGCTCGTGGACCTGTGGAACGGCAAGCTGTTCCACACCCGCGAAGTGGTGAACTATTCGCTGAACGGCGACGAGCTGCATGTCCACCTCCAGTTCTCGGTGCTGCCGGGACATGAGCACGACTGGTCGCTGGTGCAGATCGCGCTGACCGACATCACCGCGCGCAAGAAGGCCGAGGCCTATCTGGAATATCTCGGCAAGCACGACGTGCTGACCAAGCTCTACAACCGCTCTTTCTATGTCGACGAGTTGAACCGGCTGGAGCGCAAGGGCCCGTTCCCGGTCACCATCATCATGCTGGACCTCGACAATCTCAAGCAGGTCAACGATCAGCTCGGCCACGCGGTGGGCGACGCGCTGCTCCGGCGCACCGGCGAGGTGCTGGCAAAGGCGGTGGACAAGCCCAATTGTGCCGCGCGCATCGGCGGCGACGAGTTCGCGCTGCTACTGCCCGGCGTCGATGCCGAGGGCGGGCTTGCGGTGATGGAGAACATCGAAAAGCTGGTCGCTCTGAACAACCAGTTTTATTCGGCCTCGACGCTCTCCATGTCCGCCGGCATGGCGACCAGCGTTCCCGGCGAGCGGCTGGAGGCGGTGGTGCGGCGCGCCGATTTCGAGATGTACCGCGAAAAACGCGGCCAGCCGACCGCCACTCTGGTGCGCGGCTAGGGCGTTTCCACTCCGCCCGCCGCGATACCCGAGCGCGCCAGTTCCGCCGTGTGGACGAAGCACAGCTTGTTGCCTTCGGGATCGCGGCAATAGGCGGCGAAATAGTCCGGCCCGTAATGCGGGCGCAGGCCCGGGGCGCCCTCATCCAGCCCGCCCTGATCGATCGCCGCCTGCCAGGCCGCCGTGGCCGCCTCCTGCGTGGACGCGGCAAAGCTGACCTGGGTGCCATTGCCCCAGGTCGCGGGCAGGCCGTTGAACGGCAGCTGCACGAAGAATTGCTGCCACGGCTTGCCGGGCACGATCCAGGTCGCGCCGGCCGGTCCGGTATCCTCATAGGTGAAGTCGCGCACCAGCCCGAGCGGCGCCAGCACCGCCGCGTAGAACGCCGTCATCCGCTCCAGATCGCGCGCCCCGACCATGATATGGCTGAACATGGCTTGCCTCCCCGCGCCGCCGGCCCGATGCCGGCCGGTAGCGGAAAGACCATGGCTGCCCGGCGTCGACAAGGGTCGACAACCGGGCGAATGCGCATTAAACCCGAGCCACGATTTACATGGACCCTCGGTTCTACGGCGGGTTTCTACTTAGACGGTTTGTAAATGAGCAAGCTTCATACCGAACGGGTCCTCTCCGTCCATCACTGGACGGACAATCTCTTCACCTTCACCACCACGCGCGACCCCGCGCTGCGGTTCAAGAATGGCCAGTTCGTGATGATCGGGCTGGAGGTGGAGGGCAAGCCGCTGCTGCGTGCCTATTCCATCGCCAGCGCCAATTACGAGGAGACGCTGGAGTTCTTCTCGATCAAGGTGGCGAACGGCCCGCTGACCTCGAAGCTTCAGCACCTCAAGGTCGGCGACGAGGTGATCGTCGGGCGCAAGCCGACCGGCACGCTGCTGGTGGACTATCTCGTCCCCGGCCGCCGGCTCTATCTGCTCGCCACCGGCACCGGGCTCGCCCCGTTCCTCAGCCTGATCAAGGACCCGGAAACCTACGAGAATTACGAGAAGGTCATTCTGGTCCACGGCGTGCGCACCGTAGGCGAGCTCGCCTATCGCGAGCTGATCGAGGAAGAGCTGCCGAGCAACGAGTTCTTCGGCGAACTGGTGCTGGAGAAGCTGGTCTATTACCCGACTGTTACTCGCGAGGAGTTCCACAATCAGGGCCGCATCACCGACCTGATCACCTCGGGCAAGCTGTTCGCCGATCTCGATCTGCCCCCACTCGCGAAGGAAGACGACCGCGTGATGCTGTGCGGCAGCCCGCAGCTGCTCGATGACATGCGCGTCATTCTCAAGGATCGCGGCTTCGAGGAGGGCTCGACCACGGAGCCCGGCGACTTCGTGATCGAGAAGGCCTTCGTCGAGAAGTGAGGGCGCGGCGCGGCGCCGCCCGCTCAGCGGATGCGGCGCCCGTCATCCCATTGTGTGCTCTCGCGGGAAACTTCCTCGGCGGAGAGTACGCGATATTCGGCGTCGATCACGGTCGCGCCGGAAGCGGTGCGCACGGACGATTTGCGGCCGCCGAACAGCTTGTAGGCCAGCCCCGCGATCGCCACGATCGGGAACAGGACCAGGAACACGCTGGCCGCGACCACGGCAAGCGCGGTGCCGACCGCCAGCGCCACCGCGACAACGACCGCGACCTGCCAGAAACTGACGCGGCGGACCGTGAAACGCATTCCACCGAACGGATCGTTGGCAGCCATACTTCTCCCTTTTCTCCCGATGCCGGGTGCTTGCTTTCCGTTAGATATGGTCGCCGATTGCGGCGATTCCAGCGCCGCGCGCGAAATTCAGCGCGGGCGGGCCTCTCACAAAGGCGCTAGCGCTCGCGTCCGGCTATGCTGGCGCACCGCCGACCCGATTTTCTGCAAGGTGCCGACATGATCCTGCGCGACGCGACCGAGGCCGACCTGCCCGGCATCCTCGCCATCTACAATGACGCGGTGGTCAACTCGACCGCGATCTGGAACGACACGCTGGTCGACCTCGCCAACCGGCAGGCCTGGCTCGCCGACCGCCGCACGAAACGCTATCCCGTCCTCGTGGCGGTGCAGGAGGGCGAGGTGCTGGGCTATGCCAGCTTCGGCGATTTCCGCCCCTTCGATGGGTTCCGCGTCTGCGTCGAGCACTCGGTCTATGTCGCGGAAGCCGCGCGCGGAAAGGGCATCGGCGCCCGGCTGGTGGAGTCGCTGTTCGCGCCGGCCCGCGCGCTGGACAAGAAGGTGATGATCGGCGCCATCACCGGCGGCAATCAGGCCTCGGTCCGGCTGCATGAGCGGCTCGGCTTCGTTGAGACCGGCTACATGCCGGGCATCGGCACCAAGTTCGGCCGGCGGCTCGACCTGGTGCTGATGCAAAAGGAGCTGTGAGCCAAGGTTCACACGGAAGGGCCTTCCTCGGACATCTTGACAGTTCGTTCGGCCCCGAACATTATTCGTTCGGGACCGAACGAACTGGAGGATTTCTTTGGACCATCTCCGCCACGATTCCCCTGGGAAATGGGCGAAACATTACCATCTTGCCAGCCGCTCCTTCATGGAAGCGGTCCTGCGTCCCTACGGCCTCGGACTGAGCCAGTGGTATGTGATGTACCATCTGGCCAATGAGGGGCCGATAGCTCAACGCAGCCTGCCTGGCATGCTTCAGTTGGAAAAGCCGACACTGAGCGAAGCGGTCGGCGCGCTGGTACGCAAGGGGCTGGTGGATCAGTCCACCGATCCCTCCGACCTGCGGCAGCGAATCCTGACTATCACGCCGGCGGGCCTGAGCCTGTGGAAGGACCTCCCCGACCCGATCGAAATGATCCTCGCGATTTCATTCGCCGGGTTTGACGAATCGGAGCTCGCCACCGTCGTACGGGTCCTTCGGACCGCGACCCAGCGGCTGAACGACAACCTCCCGGAAGGATCGAAGTCATGACAATTCTCGTCACCGGGGGCACCGGCCTCGTCGGCTCGCGCCTGCTGCAGCGCCTCGTCGGCGCGGGGGTGGAGTGCCGTGGACTTGTCCGGGAAGGTAAGGAACTTCCGAAGGGCGTCACGCCTGTGGAAGGCGACATTCTCGATGAAGCTTCGCTGACCAAAGCTTTGAAGGGCGTGTCCGCGGTCGTGCATCTCGCCGCACTCTTCCGGACCCAGGACGCCGATGCCATCTGGCGGGTGAACCTCGACGGCACCCGTAATCTGATTGCCGCGACCCGGCGGTCGGCCCCGGATGCACGCATAATCATGGCGAGCACGGGCCTGATCTACGACATGGACAGTCCCCGTCCCGGCCGCGAGGACGATGTCGCAGCCCCGAAGATGGACTATCCGGCCAGCAAGCTGGCTGCGGAGAATGAGCTCCGCAGCAGCGGCCTCAACTGGTCAATCCTGCGCCTCGGCTTCGTTTATGGCGACCGGGACGGCCATCTGGAATCGGTGCCGAGGCTGCTCGACATGTTTAAATGGCATCCGGCCGCCCGCTTCAGCATGATCCACCATCGCGACATCGCCGTGGCCGTCAATCTCGCGCTCTCCGGCGCCATGGATGGCCGCATCGTCAACACCGTCGACGACGCGCCGATGTCGGTATACGAGATCACCGAACTGGTCGGCGCGGCCCTTGTGACGTCTGCCGCGCCGCTCGCCAACCCCTGGTTTGGCCAATGCGACGGCGCTCTGGCCAGACGGCTCGGATTCCGCCCGACAGTCGCAACGGTTCACCAGGCCATTCGCGAGAACGCACTTTGACCACCACTCTTGACCTAGCCTGGGCGGCTCGGACAGGACGAGACCGGACAAAAAAGGGCGCCGTACGGCGCCCTTTTCCTTGTCTAGCGTGCAGAGCGATCAATAGCGGTAGTGATCCGGCTTGAACGGGCCGGCGACCGGCACGCCGATATAGTCGGCCTGCTCCGGGCGCAGCTTGGTGAGCTTCACGCCCAGCTTTTCGAGGTGCAGCGCGGCGACCTTCTCGTCCAGCACCTTCGGCAGGGTGTAGACCTTGCGGTCATACTTGCCGGGGTTCGCCCACAGCTCGATCTGCGCCAGCGTCTGGTTGGAGAACGAGGACGACATCACGAAGGACGGGTGGCCCATCGCATTGCCGAGGTTCACGAGGCGGCCTTCCGACAGCAGGATGATGCGGTTGCCGCCCGGGAACTCGATCTCGTCGACCTGCGGCTTGATGTTGGTCCACTTGAAGTTCTTGAGGCCCGCGACCTGAATCTCGTTGTCGAAATGGCCGATGTTGCAGACGATCGCCCGGTCCTTCATCTGCCGCATGTGCTCGACGGTGATGATGTCGCGGTTGCCAGTGGCGGTGACGTAGATGTCGGCGCGGGAGAACGCGTCCTCGATGGTCGCGACCTCATAGCCTTCCATCGAGGCCTGCAGCGCGCAGATCGGATCGACCTCCGAGACGATGACGCGCGCGCCGGCCTGGCGCAGCGAGGCCGCCGAGCCCTTGCCGACATCGCCGAAGCCGGCGACGAAGGCGACCTTGCCGGCCAGCATCACGTCGGTGCCGCGGCGGATGGCGTCGACCAGCGATTCACGGCAGCCATAGAGGTTGTCGAACTTCGACTTGGTGACCGAGTCGTTAACGTTGATCGCCGGGAACAGCAGCTTGTCCTGCTCGGCCAGCTTGTAGAGGCGGTGCACGCCCGTGGTGGTCTCTTCCGAGACTCCCTTGATGGAAGCGGCGACTTCGGCGAACCAGCCCTTCGGCTTCTCGGCCAGCATCTTCTTGATCAGCGCGAAGAAGATTTCCTCTTCCTCGGATTCCGGCTTGTCGAGGAACGCGGTGTCGCCGTTCTCGGCGCGCAGGCCGTGATGCACCAGCATGGTGGCATCACCGCCATCGTCCAAGATCATGTTGGGAACGCCGCCGCCATGCCAGTCGAACAGTTTGGCGGTGAAGTCCCAGTATTCCTTCAGCGTCTCGCCCTTGAAGGCGAAGACCGGAATGCCGGCGGCGGCGATGGCGGCGGCGGCGTGGTCCTGGGTCGAGAAGATGTTGCACGACACCCAGCGCACATCCGCGCCGAGAGCCTTCAGCGTCTCGATCAGCACGGCGGTCTGGATGGTCATGTGCAGCGAGCCGGCGATGCGCGCGCCCTTCAGCGGCTGCGACGGGCCGTATTCGGCGCGGATCGCCATGAGGCCCGGCATTTCGGTCTCGGCGAGCTCGATCTCCTTGCGGCCGAAGGCGGCGAGGCTGAGGTCTTTGACGATGGATTCGCTGGCGGCGGCCATGATGGTTTCCCTTGCTGCCTGATCTGCCCATACGAGCGCTTCTGGCGGGGTGATAGCAGCCCCCGCGCCGGAAAACAATAACGATATAAAGATGTCTTTATGTGACACCTTTTCGACAAGGGCTCGATGTTCGACACAGCACAAGGGTATGACGGCGCAAGGGATGCCGCCGGCACTGAGGGACTTCCTGTTGTCCGCCGAGCCCGTTCAGGTGCGCCGGCTGGAAATGGATCGGGAGAAAACCGCGCCGCCGAAAGGCAAGGTTATCACTGACTTCGTCATCCCCAATTACTGAGGAGAGCGCCCGCTACTCGCCTTCGCCGAAGCGGTCGGAGACCAGCGCGTCGAGCGCGTCGACCGCTTCCTGCGCCTGCGGGCCGGTGGCCTCGACACGGATCGAGGTGCCGAGCGCGGCGGCGAGCATCATCAGCCCCATGATCGAGGCGCCGCTCACGGTCTCGCCGCAGCGCGACACGCGCACGTCGGCATCGAAGCGCTCGACGGTCTGGACGAATTTCGCCGAGGCGCGGGCATGAAGGCCCCGCTTGTTCGTGATGACGAGTTCGCGCTGGGCCGGCACCGGATCGCTCGACAAGGTTATTTCCCGGCCAGGACGCGGCTGGCGATGTTGATGTATTTGCGCCCGGCCTCCTGGGCCTGCGCCACCGCGTCGTCCAGCGTCACCTCGCCACGCACCGTGGCGAGCTTGACCAGCATGGGCAGGTTGATGCCCGCCAGCACCTCGATATCGGGCGCGTTCATCACCGAGATGGCGAGGTTCGAGGGCGTGCCGCCGAACATGTCGGTGAGGATGACGACGCCCTCGGAGGTGTTGACCGCCGCCACCGCGTCCACGATGTCCTGCCGGCGCTGCTCGATATCGTCGTCCGGCCCGATGGTGATGGCCTCGATCTGGGTCTGAGGCCCCATGACGTGTTCGAGCGCCGCGCGGAACTCGCTGGCCAGATGTCCGTGGGTTACGAGTACGAGACCGATCATTCTGCTCCGCCATGCACCCGCGGGCACGGCTCCAACTTGGCTTGAGGCGCGGCCGGGGGAAACGGTACCCGCTACCGCCGCGCGCAGGGCCGACATCATCGTTGCACCGCACACGAATGGCAAGTCCCGCCGGAAAAAAGCCACAGCTCACTCGGACGGCGGTAAAACCGTGTCCTCGTCGGCCGGCGCGGTCAGTAGCCGCGCCAGCACCTGCTGGAGCACGTCGCCCGAGGGCAGCGCCGCAAGACGCGCGATTCCAACGCCTTCCAGCACGATCTGGCAGGCATTGAGCGGGGGAAGCCGTGCCGCATCTCCGGCATCGAGGTCGACCACCAGATCGATCGCCGCCTCCGTCACGAAGGGCAAGCGGCGAATGCCAGCGCCGCGAACCTCGATCAAACCAGTGAGATTTTGCGGCGCGGTCGCAAACAACTGCATTCCCCGTCGCGTCAGCAGCACCCGATCGTCGGCCACCAGACGCACCGGAGGCACCAGCGCCGTGCCGCCCGCCAGCACCAGTGCGAAGGCCAGACGCGACTTGCCCGCCCCCGGCGCGCCGCGGATGAGCACGCCGGCCTCCCCCACTCGCACGCAGGAGGCGTGAATGCTGGGGGCTTGAATGCTGGGGGCGTCCGGCGCCATGGCGGGCCTCACGCCGCCGGCAGGCGGATGACGAAGCGCGCCCCGCCGGAGAGGCGGACCGGCACCGGCTCGGCCGCTTCCAGCTTCGGCGCGGCTTCCGCCGCCTTGGCGCGGCTGGCACGCTTGCGCGCGGGCTTCGGCGCGGCAGTCACTTCCGCCACCGGGCGGTTCTCGGCCCAGATGCGCCCGCCATGGGCCTCGACGATCTGGCGCGAGATGGAGAGGCCGAGGCCGGAATTCTGGCCGAAGCCCTGCTCCTCCGGCCGGTCGGTGTAGAAGCGCTCGAAAATGCGGGAGAGCGCATGGTCGGGAATGCCGGGACCGTCATCCTCCACCGTGATCTCCACCTCGTCCTTGAGGCGGCGGCAGGTGACGTGGACCTGCCCGCCCTTCGGCGAGAACGAGCGGGCATTGTCGATCAGATTGTTGAACACCTGCCCGAGCCGGGAATCGTGGCCCGGGACGATGAAGGCCGCGCCGCCGGTCGCCGGCTCGAAGCTGAGCTTCACCACGCATCCGTCACCGCGCACCACATCATTGTGCACGCCAGCCACCGCGGTCAGCAGCCGCATCAGGTCGACCGGCTCGGCTTCCTGGCGCTGCAACTCCGCGTCGAGGCGGCTGGCGTCGGAAATATCGGTAATCAGCCGGTCGAGCCGCTTCACATCGTGCTGGATCACCTCCAGCAGACGCCCGCGCGAGGTGTCGGACTTCGCCAGCGGCAGGGTCTCCACGGCGGAGCGCAGTGAGGTGAGCGGATTCTTCAATTCGTGCGACACGTCCGCTGCGAAGCGCTCGATCGCCTCGATGCGGGAATAGAGCGCATCGGTCATGTCGCGCAGCGCGCCGGACAGATGGCCGATCTCGTCGGCGCGGCGGGTGAAATCCGGGATTTCGACGCGCGAACGGGTGCGCCGCCGCACGCGTTCGGCGGCATCCGCCAGCTTGCGCACCGGCCCGGCGATGGTGCCGGCGAGCAGCAGCGACAGCACCACCATGACCACCATGGCGACCAGGAACACGCGCACGATGACGAGGCGCTCGGCCGTCACCGCCGCCTCGATTTCCCCGCTATCGGTGGAGAGCAGCAGCGCGCCGAGAATGGCGCGGAAACGCTGCACCGGCACCGCCACCGACACGATGACCTGCCCGCGCTCGTTCACCTGCACCGAATAGGCGTTACGTCCCTGCAGCGCATCGGCGACCTCGGGATAGCCCTTGCCGTTATTGGGCCCGAGATCCTTATAGAGCGGCAGGTCGCCGCGCTCGAACCACAGGTTCAGCTTGTTCCAGGTCTTCTCGAACCAGTTCGGCCGGCGCTCGGTCGGCGGCGGCATCTCGAAGCGCAGAATCTCGCCCTTGGAGTACAGCGAGCGCGAATCCAGCAGCAGGCCGCCATCCCGGTCATAGATGCGGGCATTGGTGCCGGTCGGCTTGACGAGGCGCGTCAGCACCGGGGCGACGCGCTCGGGATTGATCGGGAATTCCAGCGGCGCGAAGCCGTCCTCGCCCGGCCCGTAGCTCTCGCCCGCCTGCAGTTCCAGCAGCCGTTCCGGGTCGATGGTGATGGCGTTGGTCTCGACCTGCGCGGCACCGGCGATGGCGGCCGCGATGATCTCGCCCTGCACCAGCAGGCTCTGCACGCGGGCATCGATCAGGCCGGCACGGAATTCGGACAGGTAGAGAATGCCCGAGACCAGCGCCACCATGCCCGCAAGGTTCAAGAGGACGATGCGGCGCCGGAGGCTGGAGAAGCTCTTGAAGGCGACGAAATTGCGTGCACGCCGCAATGCGCCGAGGACGCCGGCAAGGCGCCCGGCCTTCTTCGGCGCCGAGGCCGTCGCGCCGCCGTCTTCCGGCGGCTGGTCCTCGTCGGTCACGCCGCGCGTGGAATCGGGATCGAGCAACGAGCGCTCACTCCTTGAAGCGGTAGCCGACACCGTACAGCGTCTCGATCATCTCGAAGCTGTCGTCCGTGACCTTGAACTTCTTGCGCAGCCGCTTGATGTGGCTGTCGATGGTGCGGTCGTCGACATAGACCTGATCGTCATAGGCCGCGTCCATCAGCGCGTTGCGGCTCTTCACCACGCCGGGGCGGGTGGCGAGCGCCTGGAGGATCAGGAACTCGGTCACGGTCAGCGTGACGTTCTCGCCCTTCCAGGTGCAGGTATGGCGCTCGGGGTCCATGCGCAGCAGGCCGCGCTCCAGCACCTTGGCGCTGTCGGTCTCGCGCGGGGCGGTGCCGTCCTTGGGCGCGAAGCGGCGCAGCACCGCCTTGACGCGCTCCACCAGCAGGCGCTGGGAGAACGGCTTCTTGATGAAGTCGTCGGCGCCCATCTTGAGGCCGAACAATTCGTCGATCTCATCGTCCTTGGAGGTGAGGAAGATCACCGGCATGTCGCTCTTCTGGCGCAGGCGACGCAGCAGCTCCATCCCGTCCATGCGCGGCATCTTGATGTCGAAGATGGCGAGGTCGGGCGGATTGGTCTTGAAGCCGTCGAGAGCGGTAGCGCCATCCGTATAGGTCTGGATCCGGTAGCCTTCGGATTCGAGGGCGATCGAGACGGAGGTGAGGATATTGCGGTCGTCGTCGACGAGAGCGATGGTCGGCATCTCAACACTTTCTGGTTCGGCGGCGGTCGTGGCGCACAGTGCGGTGAACCGTGCCGGCGTGGCCATAATGTGACACGCAAGACGAGTCGAGCGAAAATAGCGCGTTTTTAGGCACATAGCCAACGCGCCCGCGTCGCCGTCCCCAACGGCCTTGACGCCGGGCCGCCCGAAGCCCCACCTGAACAGGGTATCAAGAGGCGGTTCGAGACGATGGGAGCGCGGACGATGAGCGGCGAGGCGGCAGGCGAATTCGATGCGGCGGGCGCGGTGAAGCGGCTGCTGCGCGAGGCGCGCACGGGGGCGCTGGCGACGCTGGAGGCCGACGGCCATCCCTATGCCTCGCTGGTGCAGGTCGCGACCCTGCCGGACGGATCGCCGGTTCTGCTGCTCTCCGGCCTTGCCCGCCACACCAGCAATCTCAAGGGCGATCCGCGCGTCTCGCTGATGCTGGACGAGCGCCGGCTCGGCGACGAATTGCAGGGCTCGCGCGTCAGCCTGAAAGGCCGGATCGCCACCGCGCCCGACCAGGAGCTGGCGCGCCGACGCTTCCTCGCCCGCCACCCCGACGCCACCGGCTTTGCCGGCTTCCGCGACTTCGCCTTCTACGCGATCACGCTGGAAAGCGCGCATCTGGTCGCCGGCTTCGGACGCATCCTCGATCTCGACGCCGAGGAGTTCCTGACCGCGCTCGACGGCGCGGACGAGCTGATCGCGGCGGAGGAGAGCGCGATCGCGCACATGAATGCCGACCATGCCGATGCCATCGCGCTCTACGCCACCGCGCTTCTGGGTGCCCCGTCGGGCGCGTGGCGGCTGACCGGGCTGGACCCGGAAGGCTGCGACCTGATGTCCGGCGAACTGGCGCGCCGGCTCGATTTCGGCCGGCGGGTAGCGAGCGGGGCCGAACTGCGCGCGGTTCTGGTCGAGCTTGCCACCAGGGCACGCCAGACGGCGGCGTGAGGCGCGGCCGGCATGTGTGGAAGGCGGGGACGGTCGCCAGGAACCCGCCGCGCGCGGGCGCGGGCCCAGCAATCCTTACCGCTTCGTTAACCTCTGCGGGAGGTTAATGCGGTCACGCGCATGGCGTGCTTTGGCCACAGTTCCGACCCGGAATCTCATCCAAATCGCCCGATACCTCCTCCAGGGTGGCGCGCAACAGTATCGCGTAACCTGAAGGAGCTGCCCGTGCAGGAAACCGGCACACGCAACCCGAACCACGGCGCCGACGCCTCCGGCCTCTCGGGCACCGGCAAGGTGTTCTGGAATCTCACCGAGCCCGCCCTCTATGAGCGCGCCATCGCGCGCGGCGAGGCGCGGCTCTCCGATTCCGGCGCGCTCTCCGCCGACACCGGCGCCCATACCGGCCGCAGCCCGGCCGACCGCTTCATCGTCCGCGACGAGACGACGGAAGAGACGGTCTGGTGGGACAACTCCAATGCCATGTCCCGTGAGAACTTCGAGGCGCTGAAGGCGGATTTCCTCGCCCATGCCGCCGGCCGAACCCTGTTCGCGCAGGACCTGCATGCCGGCGCCGACCCGGCGCAGCGGCTGAAGGTGCGGGTGTTCACCGAGCACGCCTGGCACTCGCTGTTCATCCGCACCCTGCTGCGCCGCCCCGCGCGCGCCGATCTGGCCGATTTTGCCCCGCAGCTCACCATTCTCTGCGCACCCGCCTTCCGCGCCGAGCCGGAAAAGCACGGCACGCGCTCCTCCACGGTCATCGCCTGCGACTATGCCAACGGCCTTATCCTGATCGGCGGCACCGCCTATGCCGGCGAGATGAAGAAATCGGTGTTCGGCTATCTCAACTATCTGCTGCCCGAGCGCGGCGTACTGCCGATGCATTGCGCAGCCAATATGGGCGAGGAAGGCGACGTCGCCCTATTCTTCGGCCTGTCCGGCACCGGCAAGACCACGCTCTCCGCTGATCCCGCCCGCGCGCTGATCGGCGATGACGAGCATGGCTGGAGCCGCGAGGGCGTGTTCAATGTCGAGGGCGGCTGCTACGCCAAGACCATCCGCCTCTCGGCGGAGAGCGAGCCACAGATCTTCGCCGCGACCCGGCATTTCGGCACCGTCCTGGAGAATGTCGTGCTCGACGCCGACAGCCGGGTGCCGGACTTCGACAGCGCCGCGCTCGCTGAGAACGCCCGCGCCGCCTATCCGCTGGACGTCATCGCCAATGCCCGCGCCGATGGGCTCGGCGGCATTCCGCGCCATATCGTGATGCTGACCTGCGACGCCTTCGGCGTGATGCCGCCGATCGCCAAGCTCACCCCGGCGCAGGCGATGTATCACTTCCTCTCCGGCTACACCGCCAAGGTTGCGGGCACCGAGGAAGGCGTAAAGGAGCCGCAGGCCACCTTCTCCGCCTGCTTCGGCGCCCCGTTTATGCCGCGCCACCCCTCGGTCTACGGCAATCTGCTGCGCGACCTAGTGGCCGAGCATGGCGTGGAATGCTGGCTGGTCAACACCGGCTGGACCGGCGGCAAGGCCGGCGATGCCGGCGCCCGGCGCATGCCGATCGAAGCGACGCGCCGTTTGGTCGCCGCCGCGCTCGACGGTTCGCTTGCCGAGGCCGAATACCGCACCGATCCGCATTTCGGCTTCGCGGTGCCGACCTCCGTGGAGGGTATCGAGCCGCGCCTGCTCGATCCCGCGCGCGCCTGGGCCAGCCGCATGGACTACGCCATGACCGCGCGCCGGCTGGTCGGCCTGTTCAGCGACAATTTCGCCCGCTTCGAGCCGGCGGTGGACGAGGATGTCCGCCACGCGCAGCCGCGCATGGCCATGGCGGCGGAATGATGCGAGGCTGGCCGCCTGCACCGCAGGAGGCCCGCATGTTTCATCGACGCCTGTGCGGGGCGGCCACGCTCGCCGCCCTGCTGCTTCCCGCCTTCGGACTGACCGCCGCGCAGGCCGCGACGCGCGTCAGCTTCATCGCCCCGCAGACCTACACCGACGGCAATTTGACCTGGGGCCCGGTGGACCAGCGCCTGACGCTGGAAGGGCTGGAGCGCATCCTGCTCCGCCTCGCCCACCGCTATGTCCCGGCCGGCACTGACCTCGATATCGAGGTGCTCGACATCGACCTTGCCGGCAAGATCGACCCGCTGCGCTCGCGCACCAATACGCTGCGGGTGATGCGGCAGGACACCTGGCCGCAGATGCGCCTGCGCACCACGCTGCGCCGCAACGGGCGGATCGTCGCGCAGAGCGAGGAGCGGGTCCTCAAGGTCAATTACCTGATGGACCCGATCGCGATCCGCTCCGACGACCGGCTGCGCTTCGAGAAGGCGATGCTCGCCGACTGGTTCGCCAAAAGGTTCGCCGCCCAGCCCGCCGGCTGAGCGGCGCGCGCCTACAGGAAGTAGAGCCAGGTCAGCAGGGCGAAGCACGGCAGCAGGAACACGCCGGACCACGCCATGTAGCCGAAGAAGCTCGGCATGTTGACCCCGCGGCTTTTGGCGATGGCCAGCACCATGAAGTTCGGCGCGTTGCCGATATAGGTCAGCGCGCCCATGAACACCGCTCCCGCCGAGATCGCCTCCAGCGTCACCGCATAGCGCGCCATCAGCTCCTGCGCGTCGCCGCCGGCAAGGTTGAAGAACACCAGATAGGTCGGCGCATTGTCGAGGAAGCCGGAGAGGATGCCGGTCATCCAGAAATAGCCGGCATTCACCGGCCCGCCGTTCTCGTCCGTCACCAGCGCCACCAGCGGGGCGAGCACGCCGTCCGGCCCGGCCTTGAGGATGGCGATCACCGGGATGATGGTGAGGAAGATCGCCGCGAACAGCTTGGCAACCTCGCGGATCGGCTCCCAGTCGAAGCCGTTGCGCTCGCGGATGAAGGCCGGGGTGATCCAGACCGAAATGCCGGCGAGCACCAGCAGCGTCACGTCCCGCGCCAGCGAGGGCAGCGGCAGATGTGTGCCGGCGATGTTGAACTCGATGCCCGGCTTCCACAGCGCGCTCATCAGGATCGCCGCGATCACGCCGCCCAGCAGCGGAATGTTGCGCAGCCCGATCAGGCGCAGCGCCTCGGTGTCCGGCGTCGGGTCGGCCTTGGCGGGCATCCCCTCTTCCTTGCCGTAGAAATAGCGGTCCAGCACATAGAACACCGCGAGCAGGATCGCGGCGATCAGCGCGGTGTCGTGGAACAGATGCTGCGTGGTCCAGAAGAAGTCGACGCCCTTCAGGAAGCCCAGGAACAGCGGCGGATCGCCGAGCGGGGTCAGCGAGCCGCCGATGTTCGACACCAGGAAGATGAAGAACACCACGGTGTGGACATTGTGGCGCCGGTTGTCGTTGGCGCGCAGCAGCGGGCGGATCAGCACCATCGAGGCGCCGGTGGTGCCGATGATGCTGGCCAGCACCGTGCCGATAGCGAGCAGCAGCGTGTTCACCGCCGGGCTGCCATGGAGGTTGCCGCTGAGCAGGATGCCGCCGGAAATGGTGAAGAGCGCGAACAGCAGGATGATGAACGGGATGTATTCCAGCAGCGCGGCGTGGACGACCTCATAGATCGCAACGTCCCCGCCCTCGACCGCGATGAACGGAATGAGAAAGGCCAGACCCCAGAACAGCGCGACCTTGCCGTAATGGTGATGCCAGAAATGCGGGAGCAGCAGCGGAAACAGCGCGATGGACAGCAGCATGCCGGCGAAGGGGATACCCCAGATCAGCGACAGCGTGGTCCCGTCCAGCCCGGCTCCCTCGGCGGCATGTGCCGGCGCGAGCCCGGCGAGCACAACCATCGCCGTCAACGGCAGGACTTTCCTCATCGGCACGTTCCCCCTTTTTCCGAGAGATTTCGGGTAGCAACCCCCCTTCCTCCTGTCGAGCAAAACCGGTCCGCCCTGATACCGATGTGAACGGCGATGCCCGGCGCCGGCGGATTGCCATCGCCTCCTCCCGTGCTAGAGCATGGGACAGGCCGTCAGGCCCCTGCCCCGAGGATTAATATGCGCCGCGCCGTCGCCGGACCCGAGATCGAACGCCTGATCCAGCTTCTGGCCCGCGTGCCGGGACTCGGGCCGCGCTCGGCCCGGCGCGCGGCACTCCAGCTCATCAAGAAGCGCGAATCGCTGATGGCCCCACTGGCCGGCGCCATGGAAGAGGTGCTGGGCAAGATCACCACCTGCCAGGTCTGCGGCAATCTCGACGTCACCTCGCCATGCTCGGTCTGCGCCGACGAGACGCGCGAGGCCGGCATCCTCGTCGCGGTCGCCGATGTGTCAGACCTCTGGGCGCTGGAGCGCTCGGGCGCGGTGAATGCGCGCTACCATGTGCTCGGCGGCACGCTCTCCCCGCTCGATGGCATCGGCCCGGACGACCTCAACCTCACAAGCCTGGTCGCGCGGGTGACCCGCGAGGGCACCGGGGAAGTGCTGCTCGCCCTGCCCGCCACGGTCGATGGCCAGACCACCGCGCATTACATCACCGAACTGCTGCGCGAGACCGGGGTGAAGGTCACAAGGCTCGCCCATGGTGTGCCGGTTGGTGGCGAGCTCGACTATCTCGACGAGGGCACGCTGGCCGCGGCGATCCGGGCGAGGACCAGCTTCTAGCCCTTCCCGCCCGCCAGTTCGCGGAAATGCCCGCGCGCCTGGAGATAGGCCAAGAGCGCGAGGCCGGGCAGCGCGGCGACGGCGGTAATGGCGAAGAAGGTCATCCAGCCGGTCGATTGCGCGATGAAGCCGGCGCCCGAGGCAAGGAAGGTGCGCCCGACCGCCGCCAGCGCGGTCAGCAGCGCATATTGGGTGGCGGTGTGGGCGCGGTCGCCGCACAGCGCCGAGATATAGGCGACGAAGATCACCGTGCCGATCGCGCCGGTGAAATTCTCGACGATGATGGTCGCGGTGAGCGCGGGCAGGTTCACCCCCATCCACGCCTGCCAGGAGAAGGCGAGGTTCGAGGCCATCTGCAGCAGCCCGCCGACCCACAGGCTGGTGGACAGCGGCAGCGTCCGCGCGATCAGTCCGCCGGCGAAGCCGCCGATCAGCGCGCTGGCGAAGCCCACACCCTTGACGATGCCGGCATAGGCCGCCTTGTCGAAGCCGATATCGATGACGAAGGCGCCGGTCAGCACGCCGGCAAAGGCGTCGCAGAACTTGTACAGCACCACGAACAGCAGGATCGCGATCGCGCTACGCCGTGACAGGAACTCGCCGAACGCCCCGACCGCGGTCTGCGCGATGCGCCTGAGCACCGGCACATCGTGCTTCACCGGGTCTGCGCCCGCCGGTTCCTTCGCCAGCAGCGAGGCGATGAGCCCGACGCCGACCATCAGCGCGGCGCAGAAATAGCCCCAGGCCCAGACGTCGCCGCGCGGCACGCCCAGCACCTCGAACCACGCCACCAGCAGCACCACTCCCGCGCCCGAGGCCAGCATGCCGACGCGATAGGCCGCGACATAGCCCGCCATGCCGGCGGCCTGCTCGCGCACCTCAAGGCTCTCGACGCGGAAGGCATCGACCACGATGTCCTGCGTCGCCGAAGCGGCGGCGACCAGCAGCGCGCCGAGCGCGACATGCCAGGGCGCGGTCACCGGGTCCTGAAAGCCGAGCCACACCACGGCCAGGGCGAGCAGGAGCTGGGTGAACACCAGCCAGCCGCGCCGCCGTCCCAGCCAGCGCCCGAGCAGCGGCACGTCGAGCGCGTCGACCAGCGGTGCCCAGACGAACTTGAAATTGTAGGGAACGCCGACCAGCGCGAACAGGCCGATGGTGGCGAGGTTCACCTTGGCCTCGGCCATCCAGATGGTGAGCGTGGCGCCGGAGAGCGCCAGCGGCAGGCCGGAGGAGAAGCCGAGCAGGATGACGATGAGCACGCGCGGGCGCAGATAAACCGCAAGGCTCGCCAGCAGGCCGTCAGCTTCGGCATCGGCGCGTCGGGTGGCGTCGGTCATGTCAGAGCTTCATCCGGGAGCGATTCGCCAGAAGGATCGCCCATCTGTATCCCGCAACACCAGCCCTGTCGCGGGCGGCGCGGCGCGCGGCCTCAGCCCTTCGCCGGCCCGCCGCCGGAGCCCGGCGTGACCGGGCCGGCGCGCGCCGCCCGCGCGGCCTCGCCCGGCACGGCCTTCTCGACCACAGGGATGACGTCCACCGCCACCGAGAGCTTTTGCCGGCCCGAGCCGATCAGCACACCGCCGATCGGGGCAACGTCGGAATAGTCGCGGCCATGGGCCAGCACGACATGGTCGGTCGCGACCACCAGCGCATTGGTCGGGTCGAGTCCCTGCCAGCCGATATCCTCCCCGCACCACACCGAAACCCAGGCATGGGTGGCGTCCGCGCCCTGAAGCCGCTCCTGTCCGGGCGGCGGCTCGGTGCGCAGGAAGCCGCTGACATAGGCCGCCGGCAGGCCGAGCCCGCGCAGGCCCGCAATCATGATATGCGCGAAATCCTGGCACACCCCGGCCCGCATCTCGAACGCCTCCAGCGGCGGGGTCGAGACGTCGGTGGCGCGGGAATCATAGGTGAACTCCTCGTGCAGCCGGTTCATCAGGTCGATGGCGCCCTCCAGCATCGGGCGCCCGGCCGGGAAGCTCTTGGCCGCCCATCGGGTGATCGCCGCGCTGAGCGGCACGGCGGGGCTGGCGAACAGGTGATGGGCGGGCGAGGCGGGGCCGATCTCGGTCGAGGTGAAGGCCGCCTCGCGCACATCCTCCCAGGCCGGGCTGGCCAGCGGATCGTGCGGGGGACCGGCCTCCACCACCACCCGCGCGCTGGTGCGCACCACGAAGCTGGTATGGGCGGTCTCGATGCGGATATGCACCACCTTGTTGCCGAAGAAATCGCGCGCCTCCCGCCATTCCACCGGCTCGGGCTCCACCGCGAAATGGCTGACGATGACGCGCTGTCCCGGCCGGTCCACCGGCACCATGCGCACCACATGCCGCGCCACCGGCACCGGATGGGCGTAGCGGTAGGAGGTGGTCTGGAGGATGTCGTACATCATGCCAGGAAGTCCCATGGCGTCTCCACCGGCAGGCGGTGGATGAAATAGCGCTCGGCGATGTCGTTCGACAGTTCCATCAGCTCGGCCTCGATCTCACGCAGCCGCGCATCGTCGAACTCGTTGGCGCTGAACGCCTTCATCGCCGCCGACAGCCGCGCCGCCACGCGCTCCTCCGGCGGAGGGGGCTCGTCGGCATGGTGGCCGGGCAGCGTGTCGAGATGGTCGAGCAGGCAGTCGATCTGAAACGCCAGCGAGCGCGGATTGACCGGATCCAGCAGCACCAGGTCGAGCACCGGGGCGCGGCTCTCGGTCATCACATAGCGCGATCGATAGGTGATCTGGCTGTCGCACAGCTCCAGCAGCACGTCGAGCGTGCCGGCGGTCGGGGCTTCGCCGACAAGCGCGCGGGCGAAGCGGCAGGTGGCGATGCCGCGCTCGATGCGCCGGCCGAGATCGAGAAAGCGCCAGCCGGCGAGCCGGTTCATGTTCTCCGAGGCGAGGCCGGAGAAGGCGGCGAGCCCGCGCAGCGCGCGGTCGGAGCGCTCATAGGCATCCGCCTCCGCGCCGCCGGGCGGCACCGGCTCGGCGACCAGAACGGCGAGGTCGGCCAGCGTGCGCCAGGCATCGGGCGACAGGCGGTCGCGGATCACCGAGGCGGTATGGCGGGCGTTCTCGATCAGGTTCGGCAAGGCGCCGGGCAGGTCGCGCCGCGACAGCGCCGCCAGCGCATGGCGCGCCGGCTTGCCGCGCGCGAGGTCCGCCGGCACCGCGCCCCAGGCCTGGAGCAGGCCGAGCAGCTTGTCGACGGACTGCCCGCCGCCTTCGGTCGAGGAGGACAGCCGCCCGACCAGCGTGCGCAGCAGCCGGAGCGTGGTTTCGGCGCGCTCGACATAGCGGCCGAGCCAGAAGAAATTATCGGCCGCGCGGCTCGGCAGCGGGCCGGTCTGGCGGCGGATTTCCACGCGGTCGGCGGGCGGCAGCAGCGTGAGCTGCTCCACCGGGTTCTCATCCAGAACCCAAACGTCGGCGGAGCGGCCGCCGCGCTGCATGGTCACGGCGCGGGCGTCGAGCCGGTCGGAGACGCGGCAGAAGCCGCCGGGCATCACCTTCCAGCCGTCGTCGGTCGCGGTGACGAAGATGCGCAGGATGAACGGGCGCGGCTCCAGCCGACCGTTCACCCAGACCGGCATGGTCGACATCCGCACCGCTTCCTGCCCGACAATATCGATGCCGCGGGTGCGGATGGCGTTCTCGATCGCGGCGCGGCGCGCGGGGGGGAGGTCGGCGCCGATCACCGGGCCGTCCTCCATCAGCCCCGGCAGCGGGCGCTGGAAGGCGGGGGCGAGGATGAGGTCGTCGAGCGTGTCGAGCACGCGCTCGCGCTCGGCCTCCTGCCCGCACCACCACGTCGCGACATTGGGCAGGATCAGGTCCTCGCCGAGCACGCGCGGACCGAGCTTGGGCAGGAAGCCCATCATGGCCGGGGATTCGATAAGGCCCGAGCCGAGCGCGTTGACCATGGCGACGCCGCCGGCGCGGATCGCCTGCACCACGCCGGGAATGCCGAGATGCGAACGCGGGTTCAGCTCCAGCGGATCGGCGAAATCGGCATCGAGGCGGCGCAGCAGCACGTCGACCCGCTTGAGGCCGGCGACGGTGCGGACATAGACCACATTGTCGCGCACCGTGAGGTCCTCGCCCTCCAGCAGTACGAAGCCGAGGTAACGCGCCAGATAGGCGTGCTCGAAATAGGTCTCGTTCAGCGGGCCGGGGGTGAGCAGCCCCACCCGCCCCTCGCCGGAACGGTCGAGCCGGGTGAGGTTGGCACGCAGCGCCTGGAAATAGCTGGCAAGGCGCTCGACATTCAGCGCGCGGGCGAGGTCCGGCAGGGCACGGGCGATCGCGATGCGGTTCTCCAGCGCGTAACCGGCGCCCGAAGGCGACTGCGTGCGGTCGGAGAGCACCCACCAATTGCCGTCCGGCCCGCGGCCGATATCGGCGGCGTAGATCTTGAGGAAGCTGCCGCCATGGGGATCGACGCCGACCATGGGCCGCAGGAAATCCGGCGAGCCGGCGACGGCGGCGGCCGGCAGCGCGCCCGAGCGCACCAGTTGGCCCTCGCCGTAGAGGTCGGAGAGCACGCCCTCCAGCAGTTGGGCGCGCTGGATCAGCCCGCGCTCCAGCGCGCGCCATTCCACCTCGTCGATCACCAGCGGCAAGTGCGAGAGCGGCCAGGGCCGCTCGCCGCCGCCCGGATCGTCATAGACGCGGTAGAACACGCCGGAACGGTAAAGATGGCGGTCGGCGGCGGCGAAGCGTCGGTTCACCTCGTCCACGCCCATCTCGGCGAGCGCGGCCAGCATCGAGTTCCAGTGAGGGCGGGGAGTTCCGTCAGCGGCGACCAGCTCGTCGTGCACGCCCGGAAGCGGCTGATAGCCCGCGAGCAAAGCGTCCACCGCTTCCGCCTCGAAGCGACGCGTCAGCGCCTGCGGGTCTGTGCGTCCAGCCATGGCGTCCTCTATGCGCGCCGCAAAGGGACCGGCGCAAGCAGGGCCGGCCGGCAATCCACGGGTGTTTCCATCCGCCACCCCATCACGGCACAACGGCAGGCCGGACCGGCGGAGCACGCCGCCCTGGCCGTCCCGGCACGCTCGTCGACGGCCAGCCGGTCCAGCTACCGCACCCGATTGCCGGCCTTACACGCCCGGCGGGCGCCGCAGGTCGAGGGTGACGGGGAACTCCCCGCTCGGCTCCTCGGGCGGCACGAACAGATAGCCCGGTGTGTGGCCGAAATGCTGGAACCGCGCCAGTCGCCGCGCCTGCGCCTCGTAGGAGTTCACCGGGAACGTATCGTAGTTTCGCCCGCCGGGATGCGCCACATGATAGACGCAGCCGCCGAGCGAACGGTTCGACCACAGGTCCACGATGTCGAAGGTGAGCGGGGCATGGACCGGGATGGTCGGGTGCAGGCCCGAGGCCGGCTGCCACGCCTTGAAGCGCACACCCGCGACATATTCGCCGAAGCGCCCGGTCGGGACCAGCGGCAGGCGCCGGCCGTTGCAGGTGACGATATGGCGGATCGGGTTGAGGCCCTCGACGCGGGCCTGAAGCCGCTCCACCGAGGAATCGACGAAGCGCACCGTGCCGCCGATCGCGCCTTCCTCGCCCATGACGTGCCACGGCTCTAGCGCCTGACGGATTTCCAGCGACACCCCGCCATATTCCACCTGCCCGAAATAGGGGAAGCGGAACTCGCGCTGCGCCTCGAACCACATCGGATCGAAGCGGTAGCCGGCGCCGCCGAGGTCGTGCAGCACGTCCATGAAATCCGACCACACAAAGTGCGGCAGCATGAAGCGGTCGTGCAGCGCCGTGCCCCAGCGGGCCAGCTTGCCCTCCTGCGGCTCGCGCCAGAACCAGGCGATCAGCGCGCGCAGCAGGAGCTGCTGGGCAAGGCTCATGCGCCAGTCCGGCGGCATCTCGAACGAGCGGAACTCGACCAGGCCAAGCCGGCCGGTCGGGCCGTCCGGCGAGAACAGCTTATCGATGCAGATTTCCGAGCGATGGGTGTTGCCGGTGACGTCGGTCAGCAGGTTGCGGAACAGCCGGTCGACCAGCCAGGGCGGCGGCGCCTGTCCGACGCCGGGCGCCGGGACGTTGGCGAGCGCGATTTCCAGCTCGTACAGCGCGTCGTGTCGCGCCTCGTCGATGCGCGGGGCCTGCGAGGTCGGGCCGACGAACAGGCCCGAAAACATGTAGGACAGCGAGGGATGGCGCTGCCAGTAGATGATGAGGCTCTTGAGCAGGTCCGGCCGGCGCAGGAACGGACTGTCCGCCGGCATGGCGCCGCCGACCACGACATGGTTGCCGCCGCCGGTGCCGGTGTGGCGCCCGTCGACCATGAACTTCTCGGTGCCGAGCCGCGACAGCCGCGCTTCCTCATAAAGGTCGCGGGTGATCTCGACGCAGGTCTGCCAGTTCGACGCGGGATGGACGTTTACCTCGATCACGCCCGGATCGGGGGCGACGCGGATCACGTTGAGGCGCGGATCGACCGGCGGGGTGTAGCCCTCGATATGCACCGGCAGCTTGAGCTCGGCGGCGGTGACCTCGATGGCGGCGAGCAGCTCCAGATAGTCCTCCAGCCGCTCGGTCGGCGGCATGAACACGCAGAGCCGGCCGTCGCGGGGCTCGATCGAGAGCGCGGTGCGCACCGAGCCGGTGCCGGTCAGCACCTGCTCCACCTTTTCCTGATGCCCCTCATCGGAGGCCGAGCGGCGGTAGCGCTGGTGCAGCACCTCCACATCCGGCAGTTCGCCGGTGATGGTCATCGGATCGGCGGGGTTGATGTAGGGATAGGCCGCCGGCGGCACCCAAGGCAGGCTGGCGAGCGGCAGCCGGTAGCCCACCGGGCTGTCGCCGGGCATGAGGAACAGCTTGCCGCGCCGGAAATTCCACTTCTCGCTCACCCAGCCGCGCTGCGCGCGGGCCTGCCAGCGCTGGATCGGCAGCACATAGCCGCTCGGCTTGCCGAGGCCGCGCTCGAACACGCGGCTGAAGCGCGCGCGCTCTTCCGGGTTCTCCAGCTTGGAATTCAGCGGATCCACATTGTCCGGCAGATCGCCTTCCTTGAGGATCCAGTAGGCCGGGTCTTCATAGGCCGGCTCGACATAGCCGGTGGCGAGGCCGAGGCGGGCGGCGAGATTGGTGGTGAAGGCCTCGGCCTGCGCGATCTTGGCCGAGGTCTGCGATTCCAGCGCGACCAGGCTCGGGTCGCGCCAGATCGGCTTGCCGTCCTTGCGCCAGTAAAGCGAGAAGGTCCAGCGCGGCAGGCTCTCGCCGGGATACCACTTGCCCTGGCCGTAATGGAGCATGCCGCCGGGGGCGAAGCGCTTGCGAATCCGGCGCACCAGATCGTCGGCGCGCATGCGCTTGGTCGGGCCGACGGCGGAGGTGTTCCACTCCGCGCTCTGGTAGTCGTCGATCGAGATGAAGGTCGGCTCGCCGCCCATGGTCAGGCGCACGTCCTGCGCCGCGAGGTCGGCATCCACCCGGTCGCCCAGCGCGTCGAGCGAGGCCCAGGCGTCGTCGGAGAACGGCAGGGTCACACGCGGCTTCTCGGCGACGCGCGTCACCCGCATGTCGAAATCGAACTCGGTCTTGGTGCCCTCGGGCGCGCTGAACGAGCCGGTGATCGGCGCGGCGGAGACGTAGTTCGGCGTGGCGCAGAGCGGCAGGTGGCTCTCGCCGCACAACAGGCCCGAGGTCGGGTCGAGCCCGATCCAGCCGGCGCCGGGGAGATAGACCTCGCACCAGGCGTGCAGATCGGTGAAGTCCACCTCGGTGCCGGTGGGGCCGTCGAGCGCCTTCACGTCCGGCTTGAGCTGGATCAGGTAGCCCGAGACGAAGCGCGCGGCGAGGCCGAGCCGGCGCAGGATCTGCACGAGGAGCCAGCCGGAATCGCGGCACGAGCCGGCGGCGAGCGAGAGCGTCTCGTCCGGGCTCTGGACGCCGGGCTCCATGCGGATCAGGTACTTCACGTCGTGCTGGAGGCTCTGGTTCAGCTCGACAAGGAAATCGACGGTCGGGCTGCCCACCTTGGGGCGCCATTTCTCGACATAGGCGTCGAGCAGCGGGCCGCCCTCCTCCTTCTCCAGATAGGGGATCAGCTCCTTGGCGAGGTCTGTCGTGTAGGCGAAGGGCAGCTTCTCGGCATATTCCTCGACGAAGAAGTCGAAGGGGTTGTAGACCGTCATGTCCGCGATCAGGTCGACCTCGATGCGGAACTCCGTCACCGGCTCGGGGAAGACGAAGCGGGCCATCCAGTTGCCGAACGGGTCCTGCTGCCAGTTCACGAAATGGTTCGAGGGCGTGACCTTGAGCGAGTAGCTCTGCACCGGCGTCCGGCAATGCGGCGCGGGGCGCAGCCGGATGATCTGCGGCCCGAGCGTGATCGGGCGATCGTATTTGTAGGCCGTGACGTGATGCAGGCTGGCGAAAATGGTCATAGGCACCAACTGAAAAAACGGAACCACCGCGCGAGGCGAACAGCTTAGGCGGGCACACCGGGGGACGGAAGCCGTTTCCCGCCGCGCCCTCCGACGAACGCAGGATTCGTGCCGCATGGTTTACCGTTACGTCGCGGCGCCGCATCGGCGCGCGCGCGGCATGCCCGCCTGATTAAGCACCACGCGGACGCTGGAGAGGCGGGATTCTGCTGCTTATTCAGGCGCCGGCGCGAGGCCGCTCACGCGCCGCGGGTCCGCGACGCCGGTGCTCAGCGCACCGGGGTCGCCTCGCCGGCGGGCGGCGGGGCGTCGCCATGGTTCGCGTCGCCGTGAGCCGCGGGGGTCTTCTTTCGGCCGCGCCATTCCTCGAAGCGCTGCAGCACCGTGTAGAAGGACGGCACGAACAGCACGGCGAGGCAGGTCGAGGCCAGCATGCCGGAGAACACCGCGATGCCGATCGACTTGCGCGAATTGGCGCCGGCGCCGGTGGCCAGCACCAGCGGCAGAACGCCCAGAATGAAGGCAAAGGAGGTCATGAGGATCGGGCGGAACCGCAGCCGCGCCGCCTCCACCGCCGCATCCATGATCTCCATGCCCTCCGCCCGCTTCTCGCGCGCGAACTCGACGATCAGGATCGCGTTCTTGGCCGAGAGCGCGATCAGCAGGATCAGGCCGATCTGTGTGTAGAGATTGTTGGCGATGCCGAGCCCGGTCAACGCGCCCACCGTGCCGAGCAGCGCCAGCGGCACCGCGAGCAGCACCGCGAAGGGCTGGATCCAGCTTTCATACTGGCCAGCGAGCACGAAATAGACCAGCAGGATCGCGAGACCGAACACGTAGTAGATCTCGTTGCCGACCACCTCTTCCTGGTAGGACATCGCGCTCCACTCGTAGCCCATGCCCGGCGGCAGGCTCTTGCTCGCGACCTGGCCCATGATGTCCAGCGCCTGACCCGAGGAAAAGCCCTGGGCAGAGCCGCCGACGATGGTCGCCGCCGGATAGAGATTGTAGAGCGTGATCATCGAGGGGCCGAACACCGGCTTCACTTCCGCCAGCGTGCCGATCGGCACCATCTCGCCGGCCGGGGTGCGGATCTTGAGGTTCAGCACCTGCTCAGGCGTGCGGCGGAACTCGGATTCGGCCTGGATATAGGCCTGGAAGGTCTGGCCGAACTGGTTGAACTGCGTGACGTAGCTCGACCCGATATAACCCTGGATGGTCGCGAACACCTGCCCGACCGTGACGCCCAGCGTCTCCGCCTTGATGCGGTCGATCGACAGGAAATATTGCGGCACGTCGGCGCGGAACGAGGTGTTCAGGTGCTGCAACGCCGATTGCGAGCCGGCATTGCTCACCACCTGCTGGGTCGCCGCCTGCAATTCGGTGAAGTCGAAGCTGCCATTCTTGGATTCCACCATCATGGTGAAGCCACTGGCATTGCCGATGCCCTGGATCGGCGGGGGCACCAGCACGAAGGTGATGGCCTGCTGCTCGGCCTGCAGCGCCTTGTTGAGCGAGGTGTAGATTTCGAGCAGCCCCTGCCCGGCCTTGTCGCGCTCGTCCCAGCTCTTGAGGATGACATAGGCGACGCCGGCATTGGGCAGCGTGGCATTGTTGTCGAGCACCGAGATGCCGGAAATGGAGATCACGTTCTCCACCCCCGGCGTGTCGGAGGCGATCTGGGAGATGCGCGCCATGACCTCGTTGGTGCGCTCCAGCGAGGCGGCGTCGGGAAGCTGCGCGCCGATCAGCACATAGCCCTGGTCCTCGGTCGGCAGGAAGGCGGTCGGCACCCGGGTCAGGCCCCACATCGCGATGCCGATCAGCACGAGGGCCACGGTCACGGTCAGGTAGCTGACCCCGACCATGTGCCGGATCAGGCCGGCGTACCAGTGCTCGGCGCGGTCATACACCGCGTTGAAGCCGCGATAGAAGAAATTGCGCTCCTCGGGCGGCACCGGCTTGCGCAGCCAGAGCGCGCACTGCGTCGGCTTCAGCGTCATCGCGTTGATCGCCGAGATGAACGCGGTGGCGGCGATGACGAGCGCGAACTGCTGGTAGAGCTGGCCGGTGAGGCCCGGCATGAAGGCCGCCGGGATGAACACGCTCATCAGCACCAGCGTGATGCCGATGATCGGGCCGAACAGTTCGTCCATCGCCTTCTCGGCCGCCTGCCGCCCGGGGAGGCCGCGCTCGATGTGTCGCGCCACGCCTTCCACGATCACGATGGCGTCGTCGACCACGATGCCGATGGCGAGCACGATGGCGAACAGGGTCGACAGGTTGACGGTGAAGCCCATCGCCGCCATCGCGGCGAAGGAGCCGATGATGGTGACCGGCACCGTGGTCGCCGGCACCAGCGTCGCGCGCCAGTCCTGAAGGAAGACCAGGATGACGATCAGCACCAATATGCCGGCCTCGAACAGGGTCTTGTACACCTCGGTCACCGAGGCGTTGACGAAGACCGTGGTGTCGAACGGAATCTGGTAGGAGAGGCCCGGCGGGAAGTTCTTCGCGAGCTGGGCCATCTTGTCGCGCACTTCCTGCGCGACCTGCAGCGAATTGGCCTCGGGAAGCTGGTAGATGCCGAGCGCCGCCGCCGGCTTGCCGTTGAAGGTGAACACCTGGCTGTAGGTCTGGGCGCCGAGTTCGACCCGGCCGACGTCGCGCACCCGGGTGATCTGGCCGCCATTGGCGTTGTCGACCTTGACGATGATGTTCTCGAAATCCGCCGCTTTGTCGAGCCGGCCGGCGATGTTCAGCGTGAACTGGAAATCCTGGCCCTTGGGCATGGGCGGCATGCCGATCATGCCGGAGGCGACTTCCTGGCTCTCCTGCTGGATGGCGTCGATCACCTGCTGCGGGGTGAGCCCGCGCGCCTGGAGCTGGTTGGGATCGAGCCAGACGCGCATGGCATATTCGCCGGCGCCGAACACGCTGACATTGCCGACGCCGCTGAGGCGGGCGATCTCGTCCTGCAGGTTGATCACGCCGTAATTGGCGAGGAACAGGCTGTCATAGCGCCCGTCGGGCGAATACAGCGTGACGAATTGCAGGATCGAGGTCGACTTCTTCTGCGTGGTCACGCCCTGCACCTGCACCGCCTGCGGCAGCGATGACATGGCGATGGCGACCCGGTTCTGCACCAGAACCTGCGCGAAATCGGGATCGGTGCCGATGGCGAAGGTGACGGTCAGCGTGTAGGTGCCGTCGCTGGCGCTGGTGGACTGCATGTAGAGCATGCCTTCGACGCCGTTCACCTGCTGCTCGATCGGCAGGGCGACGGTATCGACCAGCGTGCGGGCACTCGCGCCCGGATAGAGCGTGGTCACCTGCACCGTGGGCGGCACGACATTGGGATATTGCGCCACCGGCAGCTTGAGCAGCGCCACCGTGCCGATCAGCACGAAGACCAGGGCGAGGACGTTGGACAGAACCGGCCGTTCGATGAAGAAGCGGGAGATCATGGATCGGACTTTCGGTTCGGGCTGACCGTTGGCTCAGGAGAACCGGCGCGCGGCCGGGCTGTTCAGGGCTTGGCCGGCGTCGGCGCGGGAGGCGTCGTGGCTGAAGGCGGCGCAGCAGAAGGCGTCGCAGCAGGAGGCGTCGTGGCCGCCGGAGCGGCCGCGGCGGGAGGTGCGGGCGGCGGCGCCACCACCTCGGGGTCCACCTTGGCGCCCGGCACCGCGCGCTGGATGCCGCCGACGATCACCTTGTCGTCCGCCGACAGGCCGGATTCGATCACCCGCAGCCCGCCATAGAGCTGCCCGGGGGTCACGATCTTCTGCTCGACCACATTGTCCTTGCCGACCACGAGCACGTAGCTGCCCTGCTGGCCGGAACCGATCGCCGTGGGATCCACCAGCAGCGCGTCGGGCATGTGCTGGACCGGCACCCGCACCCGCACGAACAGACCCGGCAGCAGCGCCAGCTTCTCGTTCTCGAACACCGCGCGCGCCAGCAGCGTGCCCGTGGACGGGTCGATCTGCGGGGCAGCGTAGTCAAGCTGGCCCTTGTGGGGGTAGTCGTCGCCCTCGTTCTGCAGGCCGATGTCGATTTCGACATCACGTACCTGCTCGATGGTACGCCCGCTCTCCGCCAGCGTCTGCTTGATGCGCAGCACCTGATTTTCGCTCAGGTTGAAATAGGCATAGATCGGATTCATCTGGATCAGCGTGGCGAGCTTGGTGGGCTCGGCATGGCCGACCAGCTGACCGACATCGGCCAGATGCCGGGTGACGATGCCGTCGAACGGCGCGGTCACCTGAGTGTAGCCGAGGTTGATGGTGGCGATCTCGACATTGGCCGTCGCCTCGTCGACGGCGGCCTTGGCCTGCTCCATCGTCGCCCGCGAGCGATCGACCACCGCCTGCGAGGAGAAGTCCTGCTGGCCGAGCGTGGACTGGCGGCCATATTCGGTCTGGGCGTTGGTGTACTGCGCCTGCGCCGAGGCGAGCTGCGCCTTGGCCTGGTCGAGATTGGCCTTGTAGGTGTCCTGCTGGATCAGGAAGAGCTGCGTGCCCTTCTTCACCTGCGCACCGTCGGTGTAGTTGATCTGGTCGAGGAAGCCCTCGACCCGCGCCACGAGGTCGATCTCGCCCACCGAGGCGGTATTGCCCGTCAGCTCAAGATAGCGGGTCACGCTTTGCTGGACCGGCGAGGTGACGGAGACCTTGGGCGGCGGCGGCGGAACATATTCGTTCTTCTCGCCGCAGGCGGCCAGCACGAGGGAGAGGCCGCCGACGGCCGCAACGCCCATCCAGCCGCGCCGCGATACCGCCTGACGCGCATTCGGACCCATCTCACCCCCCATGACCGGCACCACTCTGACTCGGAACCATTCTCCTGCGCGAAATATACCGGCGCCCATCTGATTGTCTAGCAGCCGCGACGTCAACGATCTAGAAATGACGCATGATAATTTCATGTATTAGTAAAATATACTTGCTCTCTACACAGGGAATCGCGTCAACATGACAAGTATAATCAGCTACCGGCCAGCCGGAGCTGGCGCCCACCGCCGGCCGGCGCCAGCAAGCCCGATGGTGCGGCGCAGAAATGAGACGAATTTTGATGGATTCACCCTAGGCGGCGGCACCTGCCCATTCTACTGAATAGGGCGTTTGCGAAGCGCCCTGCCCTATCCTTAGATGCGAGAGCCGCCATGAAGCCGATCGGATTTGCCGCGCTCCTCCTGTGCACCCCGTTCGCCGCCGGCGGCGCGGTCGCCGACGTCTCGGGGCTGACGCTGACGCAGGGCGACATCTTCGCCGACCCGGTGGGCACGGTGATGGATGTCTCCGTGGCGAATAGCGGGACGGCGACCGTGGCGGCGGTGCAGGTCACCTGCACTTTCTCCGAGGGCGGCAAGCCGGCCGGCACGGTGAGCACCATCCTCTACAACATCACGGCGGGCGGCACCGGCGACGGCCGGATGCAACTGATGGGCACCAGCGCGCACAGCGCCACCTGCACGTTGGCCGACGTCCCCGCCGGGACTCCGATGCCCTCGAACTGACGGGCCCGCGGCGGGTCGCGCGGGGGCCTCGCACGCAGACGGTTGAAAATCCCGGCGGGCGTCTTGCCACGCGGTCGCGCTTCGCTATATTCCGCGCCTCTTCGTCCGGCGCCGCGCCATCCTCACAGGAACGCGGATATCGTGGGACGCGGAAGAATGCGCGGGCCGACAAGGCCGGCGCCGCAGGAGGGGTGGCCGAGTGGTTGAAGGCGCACGCCTGGAAAGTGTGTATACGGGAAACCGTATCGCGGGTTCGAATCCCGCTCCCTCCGCCATTTCAGTCCCAAACTGGGCACGCCCAGCGTAGCCGTTTTCCCTCCTGAGACGGCACCCAGCGTTCGGAGCAGGTCTCCTTTCGATCCGATGATGCGGACTTCCCTCGCTCCGACCTCGACTCGCTGAGCCAGGGCGCGCAAATGATCGCGCCGGTAGCCGCCGCCTTCGATACGCATGCGCTTGCGAGCGATGTCGGCGAAACGCACCACCAAGGACGGCGTCGCCCTTGAAGTCCTCGGTGAAGTTCGCTTTGCCCATCGGGGCCTCCTTGCCTCAAAATTTAGGGAAGAAGGCGTCCAGGAATCTAGGGGCGGTTCACTTCGGCAACGGACAGGTTGTTATATACGTCAGGTACGCCACGGCGATGGATGAAGATCGGCTAGATGAGTGAAGCAGCATCTACCCGATCTGTCAGCTGGCCTTCTTTTGTGTTCCATCATCGCGCTCCATCTCGACAAAAACGTCACGGAGAATGCCCATCCCTTCGGCCATCTGGTCTTCGCCGAAGGCGCTGAAGCCGAGCGTGACGAGATGATCGACCTCGGCTTCGCGTGCGAGAGCGGCGATGGGCAGGATCTCCAGCCCTCGTTGCGCCGCGGCTTCCGCGACCCGTTTCCCGCTCAGCCCTGGCGACAGAGTGGCGATGATCTCCATGCCGGTATTGGTAGGGGCGGCGGTCATCCACCGGGAAAGGTGGCGGTCGATCGCCTGCAGCAGATAATCCTGCCGCCGCGCATAGAGCCGCCGCATGCGCCGCACATGGGTCGCCAGATGGCCATCCTTCATGAAGCGGGCGACCAGCGCCTGTTCCAGCATCGGCGAATAGCGCCCGACAATGGCGCGCGCCGAGACGAAAGCCTCGACCAGAGCCTCCGGCAGCACCGCGAAACCCAAACGGAGGCCCGGAAACAGCATCTTGCTGAAGGTGCCGAAATACAGGACGCGACCCTCGCGATCCAGCGCGTGCAGCGCCGGCATCGGACGGCCGGCATAGCGGAACTCCGTATCGTAATCGTCCTCCAGCACCCAGGCGCCAGCGGCGCCGGCCCAGTGCAGCAGGGCATGGCGTCGCTCGAGGCTGGTTTCCATGCCGAGCGGGAACTGTTTGGAAGGCGAGACATAGACGAGGCGGGCATCGGGGGCGAGAACAATGCCGCGCTCCACGTCGATCCCCTCCTCATCGACAGGCACGGCGACGGGAATGGCGCCCGCGGCGGTCGCCGAGGCATAGATGCCGTCATAGCCCGGATCCTCGCACCAGACCCGCTCGCCGGGGGTGAGCAGGATGCGGCAGGCGAGATCCACTGCATGCTGCGCCCCCGCGAAGATGACGATGTTCTGCGGGGTACAGGTAAGCCCGCGGCTGAGCGCGACATGCTC
This sequence comes from Ancylobacter sp. G4_0304, assembly GCF_047501495.1. NCBI lineage: Bacteria > Pseudomonadati > Pseudomonadota > Alphaproteobacteria > Hyphomicrobiales > Xanthobacteraceae > Ancylobacter > Ancylobacter sp. G4_0304. Next base: position 133,829 of record NZ_JAZDRM010000001.1, read on the forward strand.
GGCAATGGCGACACGGAGCGGCTCATAGCCCTGCGGATCGCCTTCCCCCAGCAACTCGCCGGCGGCATCGGGATCCAGCCCTCGATAAAGGGTTGCGGCAAGGCTGGCCCATTGCCGGACCGGGAACATGTCGACCGCCGGAAAATTGGCGCGGAACGGCACGGGCCGGCGCATGTGCCGAAGGGTGGATGGCGCATGGGTGATCGCCGAATCCGGCGCCATGGACCGGCGGAGATGCCCGGCCGCCTCTATCGCGGGATTTATGCGCGCCGAGGCCTTTGCCGGGCGCTGTTCGGGGAGCTCTCGCGAGACATAGGTGCCGGAACCGGTAACGGGCTCCAGATAGCCTTCGGAAATCAGGTGGTCGAAGGCCAGCAACACGGTGTTGCGCGATACCCCCAGCAGGTCGGCAAAGTCCCGCGTCGAGGGAAGCTTCTCGCCCGGCCGCAGCGCGCCGGCGGTGATTTCCTCCACGAGCCGCTTATAGAGTTGCCGGTGCAACGGTGCATCGGCAACCCTGTCGATATGCAGCGCAAGCGAATCCAGCAGCCTCACAATGCCTCCGCGATCTGATCGATCAGGAGAACGCAAGTTCCGCACCACGCCGCTGGCGTTCGCGCTACACGGCGCTGCGTTCTCGCTCCGGCCGGTGGCCGAAGGTGACGAGACCGGTCCGCATCAGCACGAACATGATGCCGAGCAGCAGGAAGACGATCAGATTCACGCAGGTCGCCAGCGCATAGAGTTCCGGTTTGACCCCGTAGCGCAGCGCACCCCAGGCCGCCGACGGCAGGGTCGGCGTCGCGCCCAGCAGATAGAACGAAATCTCCAGATTGTTGAACGCCATGATGAAGGCCACGATGAAGGCCCCGAGCAGGCCGGGCCAGATCAGCGGCAAGGTCACCTCGAAGAAGGTGCGGGCCGGGCTGGCACCGAACACCATGGCCGCATCGTCGAGCCTCCAGTCATAGCGATAGAGCTGCGTCGCGATGATCAGCAGCGCATAGCTGAAGCAGTGGACCACATTGGCGAGAATGGCCGAGACCATATTGCCGCGCAGCCCGAGGAACAGGCCGTTGAAGATGAGCGAGGAGATACCGAGCAGCACCTCCGCCACGAAGAGCGGCGCGATGAACAGAGCCAGATACAGCGGCGCGCGCCGGCCGGCGTGCCGCATGAGCCCTATGGTCGCGAGACCCGCCAGCGCCGTTGCCAGCAGCGCCGAGCAGAGGCCGATAACGAGGCTATTGCCCAGCGCTGTCTGGTAGAGCGAGTTGGCGAACAGCCGCGTCATGATCTCGAGCGACCATTTCGGCGGATAAGGAAAGTTCGAGTTCCGTGCGAAGCTCGCCAACCCGATATGGACGACCGGCAGATAGAGGAACAGGTAGGAGACGGCGACCATCGCCAGCAGCACGGTTTTTCCTGGTTTCAGGCGCATCTCATCCCCTCCCGAAGCCGGTGAAGCCGGTGCGGCGCAGATCGACCAGACGAGAGACCACCACGACCAGCATCACGGATACCGTGAACAGCACGACACCCATGGCCGCCCCCAGCGCCCAGGTGCCGCTCTCGCCGAACTGCTGCGCCATCGCCATGCCGTAGAGCGTGCCGTTGGGGCCGCCGAGGAAGCGGGGTGCCAGCGTCGCCGACAGGCAGGGAATGAAGCACAGCGCGAAGCCGATCAGCGTGCCGAACAGGTTCAGCGGCCAGGTGATCTCGAAAAAGGCACGGGCCGGGCTCGCCCCGAAGATCGTCGCGGCATCGATCAGCCGCTGGTCGAAATTGAGCAGCGACAGATAGATCACCGTCACCACGATCGGCAGATAGAGGTAGACGAGGCCGATGGCGCTGGCGACATTGGTATACATGATCACCCTGAGCGGCGCCGCCCCCAGCGACAGCAGCACGCCGTTAAGCAACCCGACCGGGCCCAGAAGCCCCTGAAGGGCGATGATGCGCAGCACCTCGCCCGTCAGAAAGGGCACGGCGAAAGCGAGCGTCAGCAGGAGCTTGTAGCGTCCGCCGTAGAGCGTGATGCCGTAGGCGACGGGCCAGGCGATCAGGGTGCAGATCAGCGAGACGACGCTCGCCATCACCAGCGAGCGCACCAGAAAGGTCATGTAGGCGCCTTCGGTCGCCAGCGCCTCGTAATTGTGGAAGCTGAAGTCGCGGATGATGTGGTAGTTCTCGGTCCGCCAGACGCTCAGCACCAGCATGGAGATGAGCGGCAACACGAACAGCCCGACCAGAAACACCGTGGGCAGGCCGAGAAAGATGGCCGGGGCGATGCGCCGCTTCATCGACCGTCCTCCGCCACCGGAAACAGGTCGACATCCCCCTCATTCCAGAAGCAGGCCACTTCCGTGCCCGCGGCGAACTCCGCCTCGCTGCGCGGCCGGCTGGCGATGATCTCGCCGCCCTTCCAGCTGAGCACATATTCGGCATAGGCGCCGCGCAGGATGACGTACCGTATCGTGGCCGTCAGCGCGTTGGCGGCATCCGCCGGCAGGTCTGCGGGAAGCCTGAGCCGGACCTTCTCGTTCTTCACATAGGCAGCCAGCGGGATGCCCTCGGCGATGTCCGGCCGGGCCGCCGTCTCGATCCGCACGCCGTCGGAGCGCAGGGCGACCTTGCCGTCGGCGACGAGCGCCGTGCCCGGGAACCGGTTCGAGCGTCCGACGAACTGGGCGATGAAGGCGGTTCTGGGATGGTCGTAGATGGCGGTGCGCGAGGCGAAGTCTTCGATGCGCCCGCCGCGCACGACGGCGATGCGGTCGCTCATCGAGAGCGCCTCTTCCTGATTATGCGTGACATAGATGAAGGGGATGCCCAGATCGGTCTGGTGCTTGCGGATCTCCACCTCCATTTCCTGCCGCAGTTCGCGGTCGAGATTGGCGAGCGGCTCGTCGAGCAGCAGCACCTTCGGGCGGCCGACAAGGCCACGCCCGAGGGCAACGCGCTGCTGCTGGCCGCCGGAGAGCTGGTTCGGGTAGCGCTTCTCCAGTCCGCGCAGGGCGAGGATGCCCACCACCCAGTCGACGCGCGCCTCGATCTCGCCCTTGGGCAGGCCGAGCATGCGCAGGGGGAAGGCAAGATTCTCGTAGACCGTGCGATGGGGGAACAGCAGGAATTCCTGGAACACCATCGCCACCCCGCGCTTGTGCGGCGGCAGGTCGGTCACGTCCTCGCCATCGATGAGCACGCGTCCCTGGGTCGGGCGCTCCAGACCCGCGATGATCCGCAGCAGCGTCGTCTTTCCCGAGCCGCTCGGGCCGAGCAGCGAGACGAACTCATGTTTCTCGATCGCCATGTCGACGCGATCGACCGCCCAGACGCTTCCATACTGCCTGGAAACGCCGTCGAGATGGATATAGGCCAACGCCGCACTCCCTGATCGAACCAACCGAAGCAAGGCCCGGGCCGTTGACGGCCCGGGCTATGGCTTGTCAGGCAGCCTGCACGCGTGACCAAACGCGTTCCCACTTCTCGGTCGAGGAAGGCTGGTCGAACTGATACATGCTCGACAATTCCTCGGTACGGTCCATCAGGAACAGCTTCTGTTCCTCCGGCGTCGAGATCGAACGCAGATCCACGGTCGCGGACGAGCCGGCGATGAGCGAGATTTTCTTGATGTTTTCCGGCGCGAGGAAGGTGTTCATGAAGTCATAGCAGAGATCGAGCGCCGCCGGATCGGTCACGCCGGACGTGACCAGCCAGGTATCGACCCAGCCGAGGCCGCCTTCCTTCGGTACAAGCTGGTGCGCGAAGTTGGCGGAGATGTCGCCCTTCTCCTTCTTATGCACGAGGATGCGATAGACCTGCGCAAATTCCGGCGCGGCGACGATCGCCCCGCTTTCCAGCAGCTGCTGCAGGGTGGTGTTGTCCTGGTAGCGCGTGAGCAGCAGCGACTTCTGTTGGATCAGCAGCTTCTCGACCTCCGCGAGTTCTTCATCGGTGAGGACGTAGGGGTTGAAGGGCTTGCCGTCGGGGCGCGGCTTGTCCTTGGTGCCCATGCGGGTGGCGGCCAGGATGCCGGTCAGCGCGATGTTCTCCTCGAAGCGGGCGCTGGTCGCGAGGCGTCCACCAAAGGCGGGATCGAACAGCACCTCGATGCTCTCGACCTTCTCCTTCGGCACGTCGGCGGTGTTGTAGGTGGTGCCGTAGCTGCCCCAGCACCAGGTGACGCCAAAGTGCTTGCCGCTTGTCTGGTCGGTCAACAGCTTGAAGCGGTCGGGCTTGAACACCGGGTACACATTGGCGGTGTTGGGGATCTTGGCGTAGTCGATGTCGCGGATCAGCTTCTCGCGGAAATACAGGCCCGGCCAGAAGCCGTCGGCCTGAACGAGATCGAAATCCTTGGTGCCGCCGACGCGCAGCTTGTTGTAGGCTTCGGAGTTGCCGTCGAAGAAGGTCGGGGAGAACTTGATCTTGTGCTTTTCTTCGAAGGCCCCGACGATGTCGGGAACGGCATAGACTTCCCACATCAGCGCCCGCAGCTGGGTGGGCGCGGCCGAAGCGGGCCGGATGTAGGGCGCGGCAAGCGCGCCGGCCGTGCCCGCCGCAAGTGTCTTCAACACGGTACGGCGGTTGACGGACGCGGCGGACAGTGCCGGAGCGTCGGAAGAATTGAACGTCGATTTGGTCATGGCCACGCCCTCTGGTTTTTGAAATCGGTGCGATCGGTCCTTGCGGGGCCCTTGCCTTGTGCGTTTCCTCCTCAGGGCAGTCTGAACGCCGCCCTTGAGCCGTCACAGGGAGGCGGTGTGTCAGGCCGCGACCTTGAAGGGGTTGTCGGCGTCGGCATAGTTGACCGGCGTCATGTGCCAGCCCTCCTTGTGCTTGCGCCAATAGGTCTCCTTCAGCTTGGCGCTGATCGGCCCCGGCCGGTCATTGCCATAGATGCGCTCGTTGACCCGGGCGCAGGGCATCACACCGCCGGCGGTGGTGGTGGTGAACACCTCGTCGGCGTCCATCAGGTCGTCGAAGGTGATCGGGCCAACGATCGGCTCAAGCCCGAGCTCGGGGCACAGGTCGAGGACGGCGAGTCGGGTGATGCCGCGCAGCGCGCCGCGATCGGGGGTGATGACCTTGTTGTCCTTGACGATGAAGACGTTGAAGCCCGCGCCCTCGGTGAGGTACCCCTCGCTGTCGAGCAGGATCGCCGTGTCGAAGCCCTTGTCCTTGGCCTCGAACATGCCGCGGGTGAAGTCCCGCCACATATAGTTCTTGAGGGTGGGATCGAGCGAGTTCTGCGAGATGCGGGGCACCTGTGCGACGAGCAGGTGGGCGCCGCGCTCCTGCACCTCCGGCTTGATGACGTCGACCCACGGCACCGCATAGGCGATGAAGGTGTTGTCGCAGTCGTCGGGATCGCGCGAGCCGTAGACCCGCGGTACGCCGCGCGTCGAGAGCATCGCGACAAAGGCGTCCTTCAGGCCGCTCAACGCCACCACCTTGCCGAGGATGGTGCGCATCTCGTCGCGGGTGACGCCGGGATCGAGACGGTAGCCTTCCAGCGAACGATGAAAACGGTCGAGGTGGTCTTCCAGCCGGAAGAACCCGCCGTCGGTTACATGAACCACGTCATAGGTGACGTCCGAATGGGTAAAACCCCAATCGCCCACTGGAATCTTGGCCTCGGAGATCGGCACGTAGATGCCGTTCATGTACGCGGCGCCTTTCGAGTAATCGAGGCTCGGGTCGCTCATATTTTCCTCCTGCACAAACCCGCGCCAGGCGGGTGAGGGGAGATTTCCTGGAAATGGCCCCGTCAAAAAGAGCCGCTTTCGGGGAAAACCGCAGAGCCACTTTGCAAATGATGCGTCCGACTACCTCTTTTCTCAATCAGATACCCGTTAGCGCAACGGCTGCGGGACATATGTCCGGATGTTCGACCGCATAGCCTCTGGCAACGGCCTCGTGGCGCGCGCATGAGGTGCCGGGCTTCTCCCTGCCGCTTATCGTGACCGAGAGTGACATGGATGACATCGCCGAACGTTGCGAGACAAGCCTTCAACAGTTCGAGCGGCAGCTGGGTTGCTTACCCTGATGTGAGCGGCTTCCAAGCTGGAACATCATGTCTGTGAGGCCTTGTCACGCAGGTGACCGGTAAGTGTCACGCAGTGTGACGTTCCCTCACAACCCCAGCCCCCGCTGCCGGCCAATCTCCTATTCGATCCCGCCATCGCCGCGCCTGATGCCGGAAAGGTGGCGCTCACCGTGGTCCGCTCTCGACCGGCTTGCCGCAGGCCCCGTCTCCTTCCGACGGAGTCCAATTCAATCCGAGGGCGTTTCAGGGGGCAACGTCAGGGCGATTGTCGCGACAGTGCCCCGCGCCCCCGCACGTCGGATATCGAACCGCGCGCCGTGCAGTTCGCAGATGCGACGCACGATCTCAAGCCCGATGCCCAGACCGCCGGAGCGCTTGTAATGTCCGAGCGCATCGGAGACGGGCTGCGCGACAAATCCCACGCCGTCATCAATGACGTCGATGTGCCCGTCGCTGGTCGAGACGATACGGATGGCGACACCCGGCCCGCCATGGCGCAGGGCGTTTTCGATGAGATTGCGCACCGCGTCGCGGAGCAATGGCGCCGAGCCCGAGACGACCGGATCGGTCGAGCCCTCGAAGCCGATGGACGCGCCGCCGGCATAGACCATGCCGGCCAGCGTGCCGACCACCTCCTCCAGCAGTTGATCCAGATGCACCTCGGCAAATCCGTCCCGCCCGGTCGCTTCGAGGCGCGCCAATGCCACGACCTGTTCGAGGAAGCGGGTCAGTTCATCGATCTCGCGGATGGCCCGCGCGGCGCGCGGATGATCGATCCTCTCCAGTTCCAGCCGAATGATCGCCAGCGGGGTACGGATCTCGTGCGCGATCGCCGAGGTGAACAGCTTCTGCCCAGCGATCAGATTGCGAACCCGTTCATAGGAGCGGTTCACCGCACCGGCGAGCTGGGCGATCTCCAGCGGCATGCCCTGCGTCGACAGCGCGCCATCGGGCTTCATCGGATCAAGCAGCTCGGCCGTGGCTGCCGCGTCGCGCACCGGTCTCAGCGCCACCCGTATCGAGTAAAGACTCGCGCCGAGCACGACGAACAGTGCGAGGCCCATCGGCACCAGCATGTGCTCCGTCACCTCGTCGGCGAAGACCTCCCACAGGGCACCCTGTCGATCGCCGTCGATGGCGATCTCGATGAAGGTGGGCCGACCCTCGATATCGACGGTTCGCCCCCCGGCAAAGGACAGGGGATAGCCTTCCTTCAGCGTCCGCAGCCAGAAGTTCGGCGGATTGATATCCAGCGGCAGGAAATGCTCGGTGCACGACGCGTCGCAATGCGAGAACAGGATGACGCCGGAGGGCGTGCGCACCCGCGCCACATAGCCGGAGCCCTCGACATCATAACGCCCCCGCAGCGCCTCGGGCAGTTCATAGCTCAAGGTCGACTGGCGGATCGAAAACCCCTCCGCCAGTGCCGCTGTTTCGCGCTCCAACAGGAGCCGCGAGAGGTTCCCGGTATCGGCGGCATATTGCGCCACCACGAAACCGAGCTGCACCAGCATGGCAAGCAGCGTGAACAGCACGATGCGCCGCGCGACCAGCGCACCGAGCGGACGCGCGGACCTCGTCACGGTCCGGTCTCGCGCAACAGATAGCCGACACCCCGCACCGTCTCGATCGCCACCCCGGCAGGACACGCGGCGAGCTTCTTGCGCAGGCGTGAGAGCTGAAGGTCTATCGCGTTGACCGAGATATCGCCGTCGAGATCCGAGAGCTTGCGCTCCAGCACCCGCTTCGGCGTCACACTGCCCAGATCGCGCATGAGGATTTCGAGCACCGAGCGCTCGCGGGGCGTCAGCGGCAGAACCTCTCCGTAGCAGCTCACCTCATGGCGCGCCGGATCGAAACGTAGCTGGCCGGCCTCCAGCACCGGCGCGAGAACGACGGGCGCGCGCCGCAGCAGCGCACGGATACGGGCCAGCAGCTCACCATTGTTGAAAGGCTTGGTGAGGTAGTCGTCGGCGCCCGCATCGAGCCCGGCGATCCGCTCATCGATCGCCCCTCGCGCGGTGAGCACCAGCACGGGCGTTGCGTTGCGCTGCCGCCGGAGCGCGCGCAGGACATCCAGCCCGTCGCCATCCGGCAGTCCAAGATCGAGCAGGATAAGATCGTAGGCATCGACATAGAGGACGCTTTGGGCCTCCAGCGCCGAACCTACGGTATCGATGCGCCAGCCCGCCTCGCGAATGGTCTCGCTGACCAGCTCGCGCAGCCGCGCGCTATCCTCGACAAGCAGCAATCTCATGCCTGCCCGCGCCTCCATGGAGGGCTCAGTTGCTTCGCTTGCGGCCCGTGATCATCGACAGCACGAGGTTCTCGCGATGCCGCACGCTCTCGATCACGGCCGCGGCGGCGTGCAGCAGCGCCAGAACGAGAATGGCGTTGGCCAGGAACTCGTGTGTCTCTTCGAGCCATTCCTCGCCCCAGAAGGCATCGAGCCCCATCATCCATCCGGTCAAGCTGACAGCCGCCAGCAATGCCATCAGCGCCAGCATCATCACCGCGCCCGCCGGATTGTGTCCCAGCATGCGCGGCTCGCGGCCCTTTGCAAGCGCGGCCAGATATCCGACAAGCCGATGGCGGCTGGGAACGAACTCGGTAAAACGCGCATAGCGCGTACCAATAAAGCCCCAGACCAGACGGATCACCAGCATGGCCGCGACCAGATAGCCGATGATGCGGTGCGCGAGGTCGCCATCTTCCAGAATGAAGAGATTAAGAAGGCAACCGGCGACCACCGTCCAGTGGAACACACGCACTACGGGATCCCATACCTGAACGGTATGGGTCCCCGCAGCAGACGGGATGTCTTCTCGGGCCCGCATCTGTGCCCCAGACATCAGTCGATCTCGGACTTGACGACGGCGCCCGACACCGGATTGAAGTAGACCTCGGCCTTCTTGCCGTCCTTGGTGAAGCCATAGATTTCGTAGCAGCTGCCGGAGACCTTGAACGTCTTGATCTTCTGATAGCCCATCTCGGCGACCTTGGCCTTCATGGCGTCCTCGCTCATCCACTTGTCCTTGCCTTCCGTGGTGCAGGCAGGGCTGGCATGAGCAGCGATCGGGGCAATGAGAAGGGCGGCGAAAGCGGTCGCGGTGAGGTAGCGCATCGATAACTCCTGTTTCAAACGGCGTTTGCCGATGCCGACGTCGTAGCAAGCCCTATCTGTCGGTAATCTGTCGCGATCGGGGCTTTTCGCCCTCGCCTATGCCATTGAGATGGCTCTTGCTCTCCATTTCGGAAAACAGGTCAGTTCGGGGATTCGGTTGAGATCTCGATCTCGACCAGATTGGCCTTGCCGGAGGCGATGCCGGCCTCGATGGTCGGGGCGATATCGCCCGCGGACGTCACCCGCCGCGCCGACAGCGCCATGGATTGCGCGAGCGCCACGTAGTCGATGACCGGCGAGTTGATTTCCATGGCGATGTAACGGTTGCTCTGCACCGAGGCGTAATGCTGCTGGGTGCGCATGAAATTCTTGAGCACGTTGTATGCGCGGTTGTTCATCACCACGAAGGTCACGGGCAGCCTCTCATGCGCTGCCGTCCAGATCGACTGCGGGGAATAGAGTGCCGCACCGTCGCCGACCAGCGAGACCACCGGCGCGCGCCCGAGACCGAGCGAGCATGCGCCGGTCGATGACCGAGCGCTCCAGAATGCTGACGGAGCTCATCACGTCCATCGGCAGCGACAGCAGCACCGGGCCGGACGGGGGAGCGCTCTCAGCAGGAATAACGTCTCCTCATCCCGCGAGGATCGCCGTGGCGGCCCGCTCGCGGCCTCGTCGGATGGCGATGTCGATGGTGGGTGATGGAGCGTCGTGCGAGCCCGGAAGCACCTCGGGCCGCCTAAGCCGAAGGGACGGCGGCTACAGGCGCGTGCCCATTCCACAGCGGGCGCGCCGATGTAGGGTTCTGGCACTGCAACGCCGAGAGCCTTTCCCGATCTCATCCGATCGACGAAGTACGGCTCCAGCTCCTTCAATCCAGAGCACGCCATCCCGTGCGGATGTTCCGTCCACACGGGATGGGCTCCAGCCGGACAGCCGTCGCGCGACGACGATCCGGCCTAATCGCTCGCGACATCGAGCCCCCTCTTTCCTCAGATCGCGACTTCCTGCGCGATGCCCTTCTGCTTGGCGAGCTCGACGACGGCGGCGGCCACGGCAAGGTCCTGAAGACCGACGCCGGTGCCGTCGAAGATCGTGACCTCCGCATCGCCGCGGCCGGGATCGTCGCCGTTCACCACAGCGCCGAGCTGGACGATGGCGCTCTCCGCGACCCGTCCTTGCTGTACGGCGTGCTGGAACTCGCCGATGGTGACCGACTGCGCGATCTCGTCGGCGAACAGCTTCGCGCGGGCCACAAGGGCGGGGTCCAGTTCCTGCTTGCCCTTGGTGTCGGTGCCCATCGCCGCGATATGGGTCGGTCCCTTCACATGAGCGTCCAGCAGCAGGGGTGCGAAGGCCGAGGTGATCGAGATGATCACGTCGGCTTCGCTGCCCAGTCGATCGAGTTCCACCGCCTCGAAGGGCAGGCCGATCTCCGCGGCGGTGTCCTTCAGCCGGCCCAGCATCTCGGGATGCGGGTTCCAGCCGATCACCTTCTCGAACGGGTGCACCTTCGCCGCCGCACGCAGCTGGAACGCCGACTGGTGCCCGGCGCCGATCATGCCCAGCACCTTCGCCCCCTTCGGCGCGAGATATTTGATCGACACCGAGCTTGCCGCCGCCGTGCGCAGCGCGGTGAGCAGATTGCCGCCCACCGCCGCGCTGACGCGGCCGGTCTCGGGATCGAACAGGAACACCGTCGACTGATGGTTGATCAGCCCGCGCTCCAGATTATGCGGCCAGTAGCCGCCGGCCTTGAGCCCCAGCGTCAGCCCGGCGGCATCGAAGCCGCCCTTGAAGCCGTAGAGCGCGTCCTGGTGGCCGATCGCCTCGCGCACCACGGGGAAGTTATAGGCCTTGCGGGCCGCCATCGCGGCGAACACCGCCTCGATGGCGGTGAACGCGGCTTCCGGCGTCATCAGGCCGGCAATGTCCTTCTCGGCGACGACGTACATCAATAGCCCTTTCCGCGCGCCGAGACCGGCCACACCGCCTCGACCTTGCCGCCGCGCACGCCGACATACCAGTCGTGGACGTTGCAGGTCGGGTCGCAATGGCCCGGCACCAGCCGCAGCTTTTCATTGACCTTGAGCACGTGGTCCTTGTCCTCGATCACGCCGTGCTCATCCGAGCACTTGATGTATTTCACATCGTCGCGGCCATAGACGAAGGGCAGGCCGGAATCCACCGACTGCGCCTTGAGGCCGGCGTCGCACACGGCGAGGTGCGGCTTGGCGTGGCTCATCACCGAGGTGAGGATGAACAGCGCGTTCTCCCACTCGCCCTTGTCGATGCGCTTGCCGTCCTTGTCGTGGATGCGGCCGTAATCGGCGTCCATGAAGGCATAGGAGCCGCACTGCAGCTCGTTATAGACGTGCGAGTTGGACTCGAAATAATAGGAGCCGGTGCCGCCGCCCGAGACGAATTCCGGCTTGAGCCCCGCCGCTTCGAGCGCCGCGACCGCGTCCTTCACCTGCGCGATGGCCGCGTCCAGCTTCTCCTTGCGGGCCTCATAGCTGTCCATGTGCTGCATCGCGCCCTGATAGGCCTGGATGCCCTTGAAGGTGAGGTTCGGCGCGCTTGCTGCGGCCTTGGCGATCTCGACCACCGCCTCCTTGGTGGTGACGCCGCAGCGCCCGGCGCCGCAATCGATCTCGACGAAGATGCCGAGTTCGGTCCCGTGCTTCACCGCCGCCGCCGACAGGTCGGCGATGTTGGCCACGTCGTCGACGCACACCGTGACGGTCGAGCCGAATTTGGGCAGGCGGACGAGCCGGTCGATCTTGGCCGCCTCGCGCACCTCATTGGTGACGAGGATGTCCTTGATGCCGCCGCGCGCGAAGGCTTCCGCCTCCGCCACCTTCTGGCAGCAGACGCCGACCGAGCCACCAAGCTTCTCCTGCAGCTTCTGCACGTCGACCGATTTGTGCATCTTGCCGTGGCTGCGGTGGCGCATGCCGTGCGCCTTGGCATAGTCGCCCATCTTCTTGATGTTGCGCTCCAGCGCGTCGAGGTCGAGGATCAGGCAGGGCGTCTGGATCTCCGCCTCGTTCATGCCCGGGACGGCGGGAATATCGTAGCCGACTTCATAGGCCGAGAAGTCGGGAGTGATGTCCGTCTTGGCGTTCATGGCAGCGTTCCTCGGTTCCAAGGCTTCAGTTCCACGGCAGCTTGTCGAGATCGACATTGCCGCCGGTGATGATGACGCCGACCCGCTGGCCGGCGAAGATGTCCGGATTCTTGATGATGGTGGCCAGCGGCACGGCGCTGGAGGGCTCCATCACGATCTTCATCCGCTTCCAGATCAGCTTCATCGCCTCGACGATCTCGTCTTCCGTCGCGGTGAGGATATCGGTGACGTGGTTTTGCACGAAGTGCCAGGTCAGCTCCTTCAGCGGCACCTTCAAGCCATCGGCCACCGTCTCGGGCGCGTCGTCCGCGATGATGTGGCCGGCGCGGAAGCTGCGCGCGGCATCGTCCGCGTTCAAGGGCTCGGCGGCGTAGATCTTGATGGAGGGCGCGAGGTTGGAGAGCGTCAGGCAGGTGCCCGACACCATGCCGCCGCCGCCAATCGGCGCGATCACCGCGTCCAGCCCCTCGACCTGCTCGATCAGCTCGGCCGAGCAGGTGGCCTGCCCGGCGATCACGCGCGGGTCGTTATAGGGGTGGACGAACTCCGCGCCGGTTTGTGCCACCACCTCGGCGAACACCGCTTCGCGCGAGGAGGTCGAGGGCTCGGATTCCACCACGCGCCCGCCATAGCCGCGCACCGCGTCCTTCTTGGCCTGCGGCGCCGTGTGCGGCATCACCACGGTGCAGGGAATGCCCCGGCGTCCGGCGGCATAGCTCAGGCAGGTGCCGTGATTGCCGCTGGAATGGGTGGCGACGCCCTTGGCCGCCTGCGCGTCGGTAAGGCCGAACACCGCGTTCGACGCCCCGCGCGCCTTGAAGGCGCCGGCCTTCTGCAGATTTTCGCATTTGAAGAACAGCTCGGCGCCGGTCAGCTCGTTCAGCATGCGCGACGTCAGGACCGGCGTGCGATGAACATAGGGCTCGATGCGGGCACGCGCCGCGATCATGTCCTCAAGGGTCGGGATGTACATGACTCTGCTCTCTCAACTCTCTCACGCATCAGGGGCGACGGTGTGGTTGGCGAGGATCTCCAGCGCCAAGTGATTCCCCGCCGAGCCGCCACTGGCCGCGCCGCCCAAGAATAGCGACTGCGCCGGCGCGGTCGAGTGCAGAGACATCGTCCTCTGCCATGCGCCGTCCTGCGCAAGGCGCCCCGCGTCATTCAGCGCCCGGGATCGGCGGCCGGGATCGGCGGCCATGAAGGCGATGTCGCGCGGCCTATTCGCCGATCTGCTGCGTGGCGCGCCATTGCGAGGGCGCCATGCCCGCCCATCGCGTGAAGGCATGGTCGAATGTGCTGTTGGCGGAATAGGCGAGCGCTTCGGCGATGCGCCCGATCGGCAGGCAGGTCCGCGCCAGCAGTTCGCGGGCGATGGTGAAGCGCACCTCGTCCTTGATGGCTTCGAAGCTGGTGCCGGTGCGGGCGAGATGGCGCGCCAGCGTGCGGCCGCCGAGCCCGAGTTCGCGCGCCACCGACTCGCGGTCGGCCTCGCCGGTCATCAGCCGCGGACGCAAGATGTGGCGCACCTGCGCCGCGATGTCGTCGAGATCGCCCCGCAGCATCTTCTGGATGCTGTCGCGCAACTGCTGTCGCCGCGCGGGATCCGCTCCGGGAAGCGGCAGCGCCATGTCGCGCGCCGAGACCATCACGGCGGTATGTTCCTGGTCGAACAGGGTGGTGGTCTTCAGCAGGCTGCGATAGGGCGCGATAGTGGCAGGCTGGCCCACGCTCGCCAGCGTGCGCAGCGGGTTCGCCCGGCCGCCGGTGAGCGAGCGGACCATGTTGCAGCCGAGGGCAAGCACCAGATCGTGGATCTGCCGGCCGGTTCCGGGATCGGCATACAGCCCGTAGCCGATGAGATAGTCGTCGCCGATATTCTGCAGATAGACCACCGCTCCACGGGAATAGCCGATCTGGAGGCCGATATAGTCGCGAAAGGCATCGCCGAGCGTCGGGGCGCTGGCCATCATCTCGCCGATAGGACCCAAGCAACGATGATCGTTCCGCGCCCCGACCAGCAGCCCCAGATGCGGGCAATGCGCCAGAACGGCCGAGCGCTCCAGCAAGGCCGCAAGGACCGGATAGGCAAAGCGCGCATCCGGCACCAGTTCCGCCGGGGCGATGCCGGAGCCGGCGAACGCGTCGTCCAGGCTGACGCCGAACTCCTCAAGCAGGCCCGGCAGGGCCGCGAGAGGCCCCACGCGCTGGGCCGGAATATGGTTCAAATTCGGTCGCTCCTGTCCTCAAAAAGCAAGCAGAACACTTTCATCTAAGCTATGGCTTGCGCCATCGACAAGGCAATCACGCACGAATTCCATGAAGAGTTGGGGATCGATGCTTTGAGATTGTATGTCATCAAACAAAACAGGCAGATGATCTTGCGCAAGGTCTTGGTGTTTTTCTCGCGTGGCCTCGATCGCCTCGCGAGCGCCATTCCTGCCTGTGCCCCCATCGCCGCCGCGCACGGCCGCGCTTTTCCGCCATGAGGCGTCCGGCCCGCGAGAGGGACACTCTCCTTCGCCGGAACGGCCGCGCGGCGTCCCCGTCATGCCAACAAGGAAGCCTGTGATGAACTTTTCGCGCCGCACCCTGCTGCTGGGCGGAACCGCCTTCGCGCTCGCCGCCACCCATCAGGGCGCCCTGGCCTGGGACGGGCCGCTGTTCGACGTCGTCGAGGGCACCGAGGATTTCAAGATCGCCTCGGACGCCTATGTCTACGGCTACCCGCTGGTGACGATGGAATACACCCGCCGGGTCATGACCAACGTCGCCAAGCCGGAAGGCACGCGCGCCCCGATGGGCACCATCATGAAGGCGCGCTCCTATCCCGACGCGGCCTTCCGCGACGTGACCGCCCCGAATGCCGACACGCTCTACACCACCGCCTTCTTCGATGTCGGCGCCGAACCCTGGGTGGTGAGCATTCCGGACATGAAGGGGCGCTACTTCCTGCTGCCTTTCCTGGACGGGTGGACCAGCGTGTTCCAGGTGCCGGGCTCCCGCACCACCGGCACCGGCGCGCAGACCTTCCTCGTCACCGGCCCCGGCTGGTCCGGCACGGTGCCGGACGGCATGGTGCAGCTGAAATCGCCAACCAGCATGGTCTGGATGCTCGGGCGCATCTACTGCTCCGGCACGCCGGAGGACTACGCCGCCGTCCACGCGCTGCAGGACCAGTTCAAGCTGTTTCCCCTGAGCGCGCTCGGCAAGGACTACACCCCGCCGGCCGGCAAGGTCGATCCCACGGTCGACATGAAAACGGCGGTGCGCGATCAGGTGAACGCGCTCAGCGCCGCCGAGTATTTCACGCTGCTCGCCGAACTCATGAAGACCAACCCGCCTGCGGCGAAGGACGCGCCGGAGCTGGAGCGCTTCAAGGAGATCGGCCTCGTCCCCGGCCAGAGCTTCGATGCCAAGGCGGTCGACGCCCGCTGGGCGAAGCGCCTGCCCGCGCTCTCCTTTGACCGCATCATGCTGCACTTCAAGGTCAGCGACGGCGACGTGAAGGACGTGAATGGCTGGGGCTACACCACCAAGACCGGCCTCTATGGCACCGACTATCTCCAGCGCGCGCTCATCACCGCCATCGGGCTCGGCGCCAACCGTCCGCAGGACGCCGTCTATCCGACCTCGCTCAAGAACAAGGATGGTGACGAATATAGCGGCGCGAACAAGTATCAGCTGCGCTTCGCGGCCGGCCAGCTTCCCCCGGTGAAGGGCTTCTGGTCGCTGACCATGTATGACGCGAACATGTTCTTCGTCGCCAATCCCATCAACCGCTACTCGATGAGCGTGCGGACCAAGCCGACCTACGAGCCCGACGGCTCGCTGGTCATCTATATCCAGAACGAGAGCCCGGGCGCGGGCAAGGAAGCCAACTGGCTCCCCGCACCGAAGGACCGCTTCAACCTGATGCTGCGCCTTTACTGGCCGGACGAGAACGATCCGTCGATCCTCGACGGCTCGTGGGCTATCCCCGCCGTCACCAAGGTGAACTGAGTCGGGCCCCCATGATGCGAGCTTCCACGTTCCACGGCGCGGCGACGCTGATCGCCACGCTTCTGGCGACCGGCGCGGTCCACGCGGCGGATATGCCGCCGCCTGTGCCGGTGAAGGCCGTGGCGCCGGTCGAGACCTCGTCCGACTGGCGCTATCAGGCAACCTTCTATGGCTGGCTGACCGCGATCGACGGCGATGTCGGCGTGCGCGACCTGCCGACCTCGCCGGTCAATGCCTCGATCGGCGACGTGCTGGGCAATCTCGATGGCGCGCTGATGGGCTCGTTCCTCGCCACCAACGGCAAATGGCTGTTCCTGGCTGATCTGGTGCTGGCCAAGCTGTCGCACGGCGAGAATGTCGGGGTCTTCGGCAACAGCCGGCTCGATGCGGAACTCGATCAGACCATCGCGACCGGCGCGGTCGGCTACTGGCTGCCGCTCGGCATCCAGAACGTCGACATCGCCGCCACCGTCGGCCTGCGCTATGTCGATCTGTCCGCCGACCTGTCGCTGACGCCGGCGCTGCTTCCGGTCACGGTCTCGCGGAGCCAGAGCGAGTCGTGGGTCGATCCCACCATCGGCCTGGTGGCGACCTGGACGATCAACGAAAAATGGTTCGTCAACGCCATCGCCGACATTGGCGGCTTCGGCGTCGGCTCCAAGCTCTCCAGCACCGGCTATCTCGGCGTCGGCTATATGTGGACGCCGTCGGTCTCCACCGCCATCGGCTATCGCTACCTCTATGAGGATTACGAGAGCTCGAACGGCAATGGCGGCTCGTTCCGCTACAACACCACCATGCACGGGCCGACCGTGAGCCTCGCCTGGCATTTCTAGGCCGCGAACGCGCGCCGACATCGCCGGCGGAGCGTCCCGCCCCCTCCCCGATCCGCCACCAGAGCAGCACGTCCCCGAACCCGGGCTCGCCATCACCACGATGGCGAGCGTCCCGCGCGCGATGCTTGCGACCGCAGGCGCGTCCTCGCAGGCGCTTGAGAACGTCTTCGCCGGCTTCCTCAGGCAAGGCGCCGCCTCGCCCTCCCCTTCGAGGACGGCAACGGCCGGCCCCATGGCGATGCGGACCTGTCCTCCACCGACCCGCCGCACGCTCCAGCAAGCGGCGCTCGGTTCAAGCGCTCCATACCGAAAGCAGCGCAAGACCCATGTGGCGCAGGCCCCGACGCGCCCGCCGGAATCGGCCTGTTCGGCGCCTACTTCGACACCCCTCCAGTTGAACGGCTTCGGGGTAAGGTTCGGTGATTCCCGTCCCGGCCAGACAGCCGGCGCGCGGCCTACCTGCCGCTTCCGACCTGCCTCTTTGCGTCAACGTCATGGAGATCCAGATGATCGTCACTCGACTGCTGGCACGCGCGGGGCTTCTCAGCTGCGCGGGGCTTCTCGCCTGCGCGACCCTGCCGGCGTCCGCGCCGGTGTCCAAGCTGACCGACGGCCCGGCGATCGTCGTTCCGGTGGCCGAGGGGTGCGGTCCCGGCGCGTGGCGCGGCCCGTGGGGGCATTGCCGCGACACGCCCTATCACGGACGCCTGCCGAACGGCGCGTGGCAGTGAGCCCGCTTCCTCTCATGTCGTGGACCAGGAACCTGAAAATGCCCAAGCTCCTCTTCGCGCTGCTGCTGGCCGCCGCCGGCATTGCCGGCCTGCCGTCCGCGCACGCCCAGCAGACGCCGCCCGCGCCGGCGCCCGAGATCGTCGAGCTCTACACCCGCCAGGACGCCCAGGCGGTGCTCGATGCCCGCGTGATCGCGCTGAAGACCGTGATCGGCCTCACCCCCCAGCAGGCGGCGCTGTGGGAGCCGGTCGAGGCCGCGATCCGCAGGATCGCCGCCGACGCTGCCGCCCGCAAGCTGGAGCGCGCCAAGCTGCCGGCACCGGCCGATTTCGTCGCGCTGATGGAGCGCACCGCCGACGCGGAAGCGGTGCGGGCCAGCGAGTTGAAGACGCTCGCGGCCGCGCTCAAGCCGCTCGCCGCCGCGCTCAGCGACGAGCAGAAGCGTCGTATCCCGGCCTTCCTCGGCCTGCGGGAAAACGCCTTCGGCCTGCCGCAGCCGACCGCCGAGCTCTGGCTGTTCGAGGAAGAACAGTAGGAAGCTGCATGGCGACCGCCGGGCACGCCCTCAAGCTGACGGGTCCGGCTGCGGCGCGCCCATCCGGAGCGGCGCCTTCGCGACATGGTCAGTCACGATGGCGATAAAAGCCCGCAGCCGCTGGAGACGCCGTATGTCGCGGTGATAGCCCATCCAGATATCCCGCGAGGGTGGCTCCTGCGGCAGCTTCAGCCGGCGCAGGCCCGCGATCTGGTCACCGACCACCTGCGGCAGCACGGCGATGCCGATGCCCTCGCGGCACATCCGCCCCTGCACGTTGCGATTGTTCGACCGCAGCAGCGGCCGGGCGTTCGGGAAGCTCTCGGTGAGCCAGGCGATATCCGGGAACTGGCCGGTCGAGGTGTCGTGGGTGATCAGCCGGAATCCGGTGCCATCGCCATATACCGGCTCGGGCGAGACGGCCGCCACATAGACGCCATAGGGCAGACGGACCAGACGTCGCGGCACGACATCGGGGCTGTCGAACGGGACGATCCGGAACGCAATGTCGGCCTCCCGCTGGGCGAGGCTGAAGAGGCGGGTGCCGGTCAATATCTCCAGATCGACATTGGGATAGGCCTTGGCATAGTCGTCGATGATCGGCGGCAGCACATAGGCCCCGAACCAGTCGGCGCACGAGATGCGCAAGGTGCCCTGAAGGTCCTGCTCCCGTCCGGCGAGCCGGCGCTCGATGGCCAGCGCGCCTTCCTCCATCTGCTCGGCGAGGGCGATGACGGCATGGCCCTCCTCCGTCAGGATAAAGCCATCGACCGTGCGCTGGAACAGCGTGTGCCCGGTCGCCTGTTCGAGCGCCCGAAGCCGGCGCCCGACCGTGGGATGGCTCAGATGCAGCGCACGGGCGGCGGCGCCCAGCGTGCCGGTACGGGCGATCGCCAGAAAGATCCGGACATCGCTCCACTCCATCGCCACCCCCACGAAAATGACGGAGGAGGCACGATACCGTCGGCGCCTGAACAAATCCAATCGCTGGTCTCTGCCGCATCCCTCGGGATGGAAGGAGACCAAAAGCAGGTTGATCATGGGGAGGCGCGTGGGGCTTGGCCGTTCTCCCACCCGGCGCGACGTCGTCATCGCGACCGATGTCGACACGCCGCGCGAGCCGGTCGCGACGTTCCAAGGTTTTGCGCTCTTGGGCGGAGGGCGACGCGCTTCGGGGGCGAGCCGTCGGAAGGCTCCAGGTAAAAAGAAACGCCATCGCCATCCGCTCTCTCGGCGAAGGCGGCGGCACGTATCGACGTGCCGTCCGTATGACGACCTCGCCTTTGAGACGCTCGACCGGCCAGGGCTGCACTTCATCTGAAACGCGGTTAGCGCGCGAGTGCCGCACCGCGCCGCTCGCGCCGCGCTCTCCGGCGCGATGGCCGGCCGGGCCGGATGCGGCCGGGTCAGGCCACCGGCGCGCCGGCAAGCGGCAGGGCGTCGGGCGAGAGGATCGCGCCATCCGGGGTGATGAACCGGGCCTCGATCTCCATCGCGTAGCCGGTCGTCTCGAACACCGCGTTCTTGATGGTGACGATCAGCTCGCGCACCTCTTCGGCGCGGGCGGTGCCGGTGTTCACGATGAAATTGGCGTGCTGCGGCGAGACCAGCGCGCCGCCGACCCGCCGCCCCTTGAAGCCCAGCTTCTCGATGATGGCGCCGGGCGGGCCGAACTCGGCATACATCGCCGGGTTGCTCACGAACACCGACCCGCAATTGGGCAGCTTCTGCGGGAATTTGCGGCGCCGGTCGGTCAATATGGCGAGGATCGCGCGGCGGCACGCCGCCTTGTCCCCCGCCGGCTCCAGCCGCAGCGTGGTGCGGGTGATGACCTCGTCATTGCCCTGGAACACCGAGCGGCGATAGGCGAAGCCACATGCCTCGGCGGTCCGGGTGTGAATGGTGCCGTCGCTCGCCACGCTCTCCACCGCAACCACCCGCTCGCCGATGCCGCGACGCTGGCTGCCGCCATTCATGCACACCAGCCCGCCCAGCGTGCCGGGAATGCCGCAGGCATGCTCGATGCCGGTCAGGCCCGCGCTCATGCTGGCGCGCACGAGGCCCGGAACCCAGACGCCGGGATCGGCGACGATCTCCTCGCCCCGGATCGACAGCGACGCGAAATCGCTGCCGATCTGAATGGCGATGGCGCGCAGCCCTTCGTCGGCGAACAACAGATTGCTGGTGGCGCCGATCACCACGCTCGCCAGGCCGCGCGCGGCGATATAGCCGCGCAGCGCGGCGAGTTGCTCGGTGCTGCGCGGGCGCACCAACAGATCAGCGGTGCCGCCTATGCGCCAGCGGCTGATATCGGCCAGGGAGACATCGGCGAACACGCCGCCCGGGCACAGCCGCTCCAGATCATGCGCCAGCGCCTCGCCGGCACGCGCGACGACGGGCTGACTCACGCCTCCCATCGGCAGGTGGCCCCCAGCGAGGTCAGCTTCTCGGCGAAGTTCACATAGCCGCGCGAGATCTGCCACGCATCGGTGATCACGGTCTCGCCCTCGGCCATCAGGGCGCACAGCGAGAGCGCGGCACCGGCGCGCAGGTCAAGCGCGCGCACGGTGGCGGGCTTGAGAGCGCCGCCATTACCGTGGATGCGCAGCATGTCGCCATCTTCCTCATAGGAAGCGCCCATGCGCGCCATTTCCTCGGCATAGCCGTAGCGGCCGGGGAAGCGCAGGTCGACGATGCGGGATTCGCCGCGCGCCTTGACGCCCCAGGCCGCAAGGATCGGCTGCACGTCGGAATTGATGCCCGGATGCGGGCCGGTGCTGATCTCGATCGGGTAGCAGGTGCCCCCGCGTACGATCAGCGACGTGTCGCCCCGATAGAACCGGGCGCCGGCCGCCCGCAGGTGGACCATCACGCTTTCGAGGTCGTCATAGGGGAAGTCGCGAATCTCGATGTCGCCGCCGGTGACCGCCGCGCCGACCACCCAGGTGATGGCTTCCATGTTGTCGGCGATCACCCGGTGCTCAGCGCCATGCAGGCCTTCGCTGCCGGTGATCTCGATATGCTCCTGGCCGAAGACGCGGATCTTGGCGCCCATCTTGCGCAGCAGCGCGATGAGGTCGAGGATCTCCGGACGGATATGGGGGTTCCACAGCCGGGTCACACCCTTGGCGAGGCAGCCGGTGAGGATCGCGTTCTCGGTAGCGCCGGTGGAGCGCATCGGCAGGTAGATGTCGGTGCCGATCAGGCCGTTCGGGGCTTCGGCGCACAGATAGTCGCCATCTTCCCACACCCGCGCGCCCAGCTTTTCCAGCAGCATGACATGCAGGTCATATTTGCGCTCGCCGAGCTTGCAGCCGCCGGGAAGCGGCACGCTGCCCGCGCCGGTGCGGGCGGTGAGCGCGCCGAGGATCAGCAGCGTGTTGCGGATCGAGCGCCGGGTCCATTCCAGGCGCGACTGCGGCACGCTGACTTCGGCGATCCGGATCTCGTCGGCGGAGATGAGCTCGCAGCTCTTGCCCAGCGCGTCGAGCATCTCGACGTGAAGCTGCGCGTCCAGCAACTCGGACGGATAATTGGTCAGGGTCACGGTGCCCGAGGTCAGCAGGCTGGCCGCGAGTAGTCGCAGCGCCGAATTCTTGGCGCCGCTCAGCGCGACCTCGCCGTTGAGCGCGCTGGGACCGCTGACGCGCAGGACATTCCCGGTCGTGGCCTTGGCAGGCTCGCGGGCTTCGGGAGTGGGGACTCTGAGGATGCTCGCCACCATGTTAATCCGCCTCTTGATCGGCAGTCGCTGAGATCTGCAATGGGTTGGATTTCAAAATAATACGCGCGGGAATTCCCACAGCGGTCGCGTTGTCAGGTACATCCTGCAAGACAACGGCATTTGCGCCGATCGTGCAATTCTTACCGATCTTTATCTGCCCCAGCAGCACGGCGCCCGCGAAGATGACGGTATCGTCGCCGATACTGGGATAGCGCATCGCTTCGGCGTCGCCCAGGCGAACGCCGCCCAGGGTCACATGCTGATAGACGATGACCCGCTCACCCATCACGACGCCCTCCCCGATCACGACGCTGGTCGGATGACGGAATTCCACGGAAGCGGGAATCACGGCATTGGGCGGCAGGAAGATTCCGAGCGCGCATTCCAGTCGTTGAGAAAAGAACTTCGCGGTACGGCTCCACCCGCGGGCGTGGAAATAACGAATGAGGCCTCGATACACGCTCAGCTTCGACGCAGCGCCTCTCAACCAGAATTTAGCAAAAGCATTCCACAAGCGCATGCCGCTCCGCCCTCTGGGCCCGTACTCAAATCATTTCACGACAAAGATCGATTAAAAAGATCCAGTCATTCCCGAAACAACAATCACGTTGCAAAATAGAGACAGAAAACGAAGGCGTATCATCGATAAAGCAGGCCAACGGTCGTTATTAGCGGGACTTTAGGCCCTTCACCCCGGAACCGGCAAAATACCTTCCAATTCCGAAACAACTCATACGCAACCCTTCATCCTTCGACGGGCACAGGCACGTCAGCAGGACCGGCGTGCTGTACCGACACACTGGCAGCAGTGATAAGCAAGGTACGCGCCATCATAGCAAGTCCGACCTGCCCGGCAACGAGCGCCCCGCCGAGCTCGCCGCACCACCCTCATATCCCGTAATGCCCGCGGTACCAGTCGACGAACGCCTTGACCCCGACCTCGACCGTGGTCGACGGCCGGTAGCCGGTCAGCGCCTCCAGGAGATGGTGGTCGGCGAAGGTCTCGCGCACGTCGCCCATCTGCATCGGCAGCAGGATCTTCTCCGCCGGGCGGCCCAGCGCCCTCTCGATCGCCTCGACGAACTCCAGCAGCCCGATCGGCGTGCCGCCGGCGATGTTCACCGTGCGCCAGGGCGCGACGCCCGACAGCGTGTCGATCCCCCCCGCCACCGGCTTGCCCGGCTCCGGCGGCAGGCCGATCAGGCGGACGATCGCCTCGATCAGGTCGTCAATATAGGTGAAGTCGCGCTTCATCTCGCCCATGCCGTAAATCTCGATCGGCCGGTCCTTGCAGATCGCGTCGACGAATTTGAACAGCGCCATGTCGGGGCGCCCCCACGGGCCATAGACCGTGAAGAAGCGGAAGCAGGTGGTGGGGATGTTCCACAGATGCGCATAGGAATGCGCCATCGCCTCCATCGCCTTCTTGGTGGCGGCGTAGAGCGTGATCGGCAGGTCCGCCTTGTCGATCTCGCGGAAAGGCATCACCTCGTTTCCGCCATAGATCGAGCTGGTGGAGGCGCAGAGCAGGTGCTTGGGCTTCAGCTGCCGCGCCACTTCCAGCACGTTGAACGAGCCGACCAGGTTGGAATCGACATAGGTGCGCGGATGCTCGATCGAGTAGCGTACCCCCGCCTGCGCCGCGAGGTGGACGATGACGTCCGGCTGCGCCTCCTCGGCGGTGCGCTCCAGCGTCGCCATGTC
Organism: Ancylobacter sp. G4_0304; assembly: GCF_047501495.1. Lineage (NCBI taxonomy): Bacteria > Pseudomonadati > Pseudomonadota > Alphaproteobacteria > Hyphomicrobiales > Xanthobacteraceae > Ancylobacter > Ancylobacter sp. G4_0304. Next base: position 157,668 of record NZ_JAZDRM010000001.1, read on the forward strand.
CTCCAGCCGCGCGATGACCGGCGTGAAGCCGTTGCGGCGGCGAAGAATGTCGAGCCGCGCCTGCTTGAGCTGCGGGTCGTAATAATCCGTCATGGCGTCATAGCCGGTGACGAAATGGCCATCCGCGAGCAGCCGGTTCGCCAGGTGGAACCCGATAAAACCCATGGTTCCGGTAATAAGAACGCGCATGATCAGGCGGAACTCCGATAGCAATCTTAAAATAGACGAGAAAATCGGCAGGACGATCTGGCAAAGCAAGAATTCAAACGGCGGTGACCATACCCGTTGCCGCCCAGGTTGAAAATGGCCGCGGACGGCGCTGCGCCACGCGAGACCGGGCCGGTGTGCCGCAGTTCCGCGTCGCTGGCATGACGGCCGCCTCCAGCAGAGCTACCCCATGGACCGCCACGCATCCTCGATCATGATCGGCAATAGCGAGCGCTGCGGCGCCCAGCCCAGTTGCTGCAGGGCGTGCTGGCTGCCACAGACCAGGCTGGCCGCGTCGCCGGCCCGGCGGTCCGCCATGATGACGGGGATCGGGTGCCCGACAATACTGCGGGCCTCCTCCACCACCTGCCGCACCGAGTAGCCATGGCCGCTACCGAGGCAGAACACGTTGCTGCCGCGCCCGGCCTCCAGCCATTGCAGGCCGAGCAGATGCGCGTCGACCAGATCGGCGACGTGGATATAGTCGCGGATGCAGGTGCCGTCCGGCGTCGCGTAGTCGCTGCCGAAGATCTTCACATGGTCGCGCTTGCCCTTGGCGACTTCGAGCAGGATCGGGATCAGATGGGTCTCCGGGACATGGCGCTCGCTGAGCTCGCCGGTCGGATCGGCGCCGGCGACATTGAAATAGCGGAAGATGATCGAGCGCAGGCCATAGGTGTGGCCGAAATTGCGCAGCACATCCTCGATGGCGCGCTTGGAGGCGCCATAGGCATTGATCGGGGACTGCACGGTGTTTTCGTCGATCACCACCCCGTCCTGATCGCCATAGACCGCGCAGGTGGAGGAGAACACGAAGTTCAGGCACCCCGCCCGCACCGCCGCCTCGATCAGGGTGAGCGAGGCCACGAGGTTGCTGCGCCAGTAGCGTCCCGGCTCCTGCATCGCCTCGCCGACCTGGCTGAGCGCGGCGAAATGCATCACCGCCACCGGCTGCCAGCGCGCGAACACCTCGTCGAGCCGCGCGGCATCGAAGATATCGCCCTGCTCAAACGGCCCGAAACGCACCGCATCCGCCCAGCCGGTCACAAGATTGTCGAAGGTGACAGGATTATACCCGGCGATCTTCAGCGCCTTGCAGGCATGAGAACCGATATAACCCGCCCCGCCCGTCACCAGAACATTTTTCATCTATGAAATCGTCCACTTATACAAACAACGCAATTGAAACTTTTTATTTTCAGACAAAATCAGGCTAAAACGACAAAGGAAAATAAAAATTCTATTTTCGAACACCATGCGCAGGAGACGGCCGGCTGCGTGCGATACCCACCGGATCGCGAGGCCGGAAGCCGATTCCGCCGCTCAACGCCCGCCCCTCGCCACCGCATCACCAGCGACGAATCTCCCGCATGGACCGCCCTCCGCTTCGGTTACCTTGAACATGCACCATCGATGGCCGGGATCAAGCCTTTAGAGCCCTTCCTGTCCGCAGGAAACATACGAACCGGAAAGGCTCCGGACTCAGGGGGCTGGAGCCACCCTTCTTGATCGGATGGTGACATCCGATTGGCTCTAGGCGACGCCCTTTTGGCTGTGATAGCGGGAGGCGGTGGTCAGAAGGGTCCGGCATGGTCGCGAACGCGCAACGCATCCTCGTCACCGGCGGCGCCGGCTTCATCGGCTCGGCGGTGGTGCGCCGCCTGGTGCGTTCCGGGCGGGATGTGCTCACCTATGACAAGCTGACCTATGCCGGCAGCCTCACCTCGCTCGCCGAGATCGACAACCTGCCCGGCCATCGTTTCGTGCAGGCCGATATCTGCGACGGGGCGGCGTTCCGCGCGGCGCTGGAGAGCTTCCGGCCCGATCTCGTCATGCATCTGGCCGCCGAATCCCATGTCGACCGCTCCATCGACGGCCCGGCCGACTTCATCAATACAAATGTGGTCGGCACCTTCACCCTGCTGGACGAGACGCTGCGCTACTGGCGCGGGCTGGACGCCGGCGCGCGCGCGGCGTTCCGCTTCCACCACATCTCGACCGACGAAGTATACGGCACGCTGGGCGCCGAAGGCCTGTTCCGCGAGGACACGCCCTACCAGCCCAACTCGCCCTATTCCGCCTCCAAGGCGGCGTCCGACCATCTGGTGCGTGCCTGGTTCCACACCTATGGCCTGCCGGTGGTGATGTCGAACTGCTCGAACAATTACGGGCCGTATCATTTCCCCGAAAAGCTGATCCCGCTGACCATCCTCAACGCGCTGGAAGGCAAGCCGCTGCCGGTCTACGGCCGGGGCGAGAACGTGCGCGACTGGCTCTATGTCGACGACCACGCGGCGGCGCTGGAGCTGATCGCGACCCGCGGCCGGCTCGGCGAAAGCTACAATGTCGGCGGCAATAATGAGCGCCGCAACATCGACGTGGTGCGCACCATCTGCGCGATCATGGACAAGCTGGTGCCGGATGCGGCGATCGGCCCGCGCGAAAAACTGATCACCTTCGTCACCGACCGGCCGGGCCACGACGCGCGCTACGCCATCGATGCCGGCAAGCTGAAGTCCGAGCTTGGCTGGGTACCGGCTCATGATTTCGAGAGCGGCATAGAGGCGACGGTGCGCTGGTATCTGGATAACCAGGACTGGTGGCAGCCGCTCCAGCAGCGCTACGATCGGAACAGGATCGGGCTGACCAAATGAAGCTTCTGTTGACCGGCGCCGGCGGGCAGTTGGGGCGCGAGACCGCGGCCCTGGCCGCCGCGCGGGGGCTGGGTCTGGTTGCGATGGACCGCGCGGGGCTGGACATCGCCGACCCGGCCGCGGTCGCCGGCGCGCTGGCCCAGCATCGGCCGGACATCGTGATCAACGCCGCCGCCTATACCGCGGTCGACCGTGCCGAGAGCGAGCCCGAGGCTGCGCACGCCATCAACGCCGTCGGGCCGGAAGTGCTGGCGCTCGCCTGCGCCCGCCACGGCGCCGGGCTGGTCCATGTCTCCACGGACTACGTGTTCGACGGCACCAAGGTCGGCGCCTATGTCGAGAGCGATCCCATCGCCCCGCTCGGCGTCTATGGCCGTACCAAGGCTGAGGGCGAGGCGCGGCTGCGCGCGGCGCTGGACCGCCATGTCATCCTGCGCACCTCCTGGGTCTATGGCATCCACGGCCACAACTTTCTCAAGACCATGCTGCGGCTTGCCGGCGAGCGCGATCGGCTGACCGTCGTCGCCGACCAGCATGGCTGCCCGACCGCGACCCCCGACCTTGCGCGCGCGCTGCTGGCGGCGGCCGAGGCGCTGGCGGCCGGGCGCGGGGTCGCCGGCACCTATCATTTCGCCGGGACCGGGGTGACGAACTGGCACGGCTTCGCCGAGGCCATTATCGAGGCGGGCGCTCCGCTGACCGGCCGGCGGCCGGAGGTGGCAGCCATCGCGACGGCGGACTACCCGACCCCCGCGCGCCGCCCGGCCAATTCCGAACTGTCCAGCGACGCCTTCGCCGACACCTTCGGCCTGCGTTCCGCGCCCTGGCGCGAGCGGGCGGCGCAGACCGTGCGGCAGCTGCTCGGCACGCCGCAGGCCTGAACCGCCCGCCTCTCGCCCTCTCCCCTCGGCCGCACCTTGGCCGCCCGGCCCGGCACGAGAATTTTGCGGGATGCGGCCGGCCGGGCCTCGACAGAATTATAGATATCATTCTATATAGAACTAACGAACGAGGTAGCGGCGCAGCGGCGTGTGGTGGCGGGCATGAGTGATGAACTGACGGCTCTGAGCGGTAGTGAACAGGCGGCGCTGATCCGCGGCGGCGCCATCTCCCCGGTGGATCTGGTCAGCGCTTATCTTGCCCGCATCGAGCGCTGGGACGGCATCCTCAAGGCCTGGATCACCGTCGACGGCGAGCGCGCCCTCGCCGCCGCGCGCAAGGCGGAAGCCGAAATCGCCGCCGGCCAGTATCGCGGCCCGCTCCACGGCATTCCCTATGGCGTGAAGGACCAGATGCACGCCCTCGGCTTCCCGACCACGCTCGCGACAAAGGTGCTCGACCCGCACGAAATGGTCGCGCCCGGCAATGCCGCCGTGATCGAGAAGCTGGACGCCGCCGGCGCCATCCTGCTCGGCAAGCAGAACCTCCATGAATTCGGCAAGGGCGGCACCCTCACCTTCCCCTATGGCCAGCCGCGCAACCCGTGGAACCCGGCCTATTCGGCCTCCAGTTCCTCAACCGGCTCGGGCATCGCGCCGGCCGCGCGCATGTGCACCTTCTCGCTCGGCGAGGACACCGGCGGCTCGGTGCGCGGCCCGGCGGCGCTGAACGGGGTCGCGGGCCTGCGCCCGACCTATGGCCGCGTCAGCCGCCACGGCGCGGTGATCGAAGCCTACACCACCGACACGATCGGTCCTCTGGCGCGCAGCGTCGGCGACATCGCGCAGGTGCTGGAGGCGATCGCCGGCCCGGATGCGCGCGATCCCCTATGCAGCAACCGCCCGGCCGAGGCCTATGCCGCCGGGCTTGAGCGATCGATCAAGGGCCGGCGCATCGCCGTGGTGCGCGAGATCGCCTGGGGCGACGCCACCACCGAGGAGGTAAAGGTCGCCTTCTCCGCCGCGCTGGACGTGCTGCGCGGTCTCGGCGCGCAGATCGAGGAAGTCTCGCTGCCGCTGGCGCTCTATGCCGTGCCGCTGCAACTGCTCAGCACCGATGCCGATGTCGCCGCCTGGTTCGTGAAGAAATATCTGCGCGAGCGCTATGACCGCTTCGATGTCGGCACCCGCACCCGCCTCGCCGCCTCCTCGCTGATCCCCGCCACGGTCTACAACCGCGCCATGCGCGCCCGCGTCGTGGTGCGCCGGCAGGTGCTGGAGGCGATGAAGGAGTTCGACGCCCTGGTCAGCCCGACCATGATCCGCGCCACCAAGCCGATCGAGCAGGAACAGGAAAAGGTCGAATCGTCCGACGAGGCCGTGGTGCGGCTGATGGAGCGGCGCATCGGCGTCTATCCGTTCAGCCTCGCCAATGTGCCGGCGCTCTCGGTGCCGATGGGCTTTTCCGCGCAGGGCCTGCCGCTGGCCCTGCAATTCGCCACCCGCCCCTTCGGCGAGGCGGGTCTGCTCAACATCGCCCATGCCTATGAGCGCGCGGCCGGCTGGTATCGCCATTTGCCGGAGCTCGACGCCACGCTGGCGCCGATGGCGGCGTGAGAACAGGGACCCGGCCATGTATGACGTTTCGGAAGAGTATGTGCGCGCCGCGCTGGCGCTTCAGGGCGTTCCGGTTCCCGAGGACGAGATCCGCAACGTGTTTCTGCGCCTCTCCCTGTGGATGAAGGCGCTGAACGAGATCGAAGCGGCCATCGGAAGCCAGATGGATGATGTCGACCCGATCCCGCCCGTCTATCCTCACGAGGAATTCTGAGGACGCGACGGGATCATGGTGGCCATGGCAGAGGCAGCGGAAGCGGCCAAACCGCTTTATCTACGGATGAAGGAAGACCTGCTCCGGCGGGTGCAGAGCGGGGAATGGCGGCCGGGCGAGCTGGTGCCGAGCGAGAACGCGCTGGCGGCGGAATATGGGGTGAGCGTCGGCACGGCGCGCAAGGCCATCGAGGAACTGGCCGACCAGCGCCTGCTGGTGCGCCAGCGCGGGCGCGGCACCACGGTCGCCATGCACACGCATCGCCAGGAAGTGCAGCGCTATTACCGGCTGGTCACCGCCGAAGGCGAACGCCTCAACCAGGAAACCGCCTATATCGACGTGACCCCGGCCCGCGCCTCGGCGCAGGAAGCCCGCGCGCTGGGCATCTCGCGCGGCGCGCATGTCGCCCGCGTGCGGCGCCTGCGCCTGTTCCGCAAGCGCCCGCTGGTGAGCGAAATCCTGGCGCTGCGCGAGGACGTGATGCCGGGCATCGGCGTGCTGATCGACGCGACGCGGCCGGACGTGCTCTACCAGCTGCTCGAACGCCAGTACCACATCATCATCGCCAAGGTCCGCGAGAAGGTCACCGCCGTGAAGGCCGAGGCCGGCGATGTCGAGCTGCTCGGCGTGGCGCTCGGCGATCCCATGCTCCAGATCGAGCGCATTGGCTTCGACCTCAAGGGAACCGCCGTGGAACGGCGCCTGATGCGCGCCTGCAACGACGCCCATTACGTGTCCGAATCCGACTGAACTCCCGGCCCCGCGCGGCCAGACATCGCGATCCTGCCCGACTGTGCCGGCCTTCGGCGCAGCCGGCCCTCTTTTGCCCCGGAGATGCCGCCCATGTACGCCCCGCCGCCCGCCCCGCCGCTCACGCCCTTCGCGACGCTGCGCCGCGCCTATCTGTCGGGCGCACGTACGCCGCGCCAGGACATGGAGGCGACCATCGAGCGGGTGCTGGCGCGGGAGCCGTCGCTGCAGGCCTTCGCCTTCCTCGATGTCGAGGCCTGCCGGCGCGCCGCCGACGCGTCGACCGAGCGCTACCGCGCCGGCCGCCCGCTCAGTGTGCTGGACGGCTGTCCGGTCGGCATCAAGGACATCATCGAGACCCGCGACATGCCGACCGGCTGCGGCAACGCCGCCTTTGCCGGACGCATGAGCGGTCGCGACGCCGCCTGCGTCACCGCACTGCGCGAGGCTGGGGCGATCCCGTTCGGCAAGACCGTCACCACCGAATTCGCCATTGGCGGCCCCGGCCCGACCGTCAATGCCCACGATGCCGCGCGCACGCCCGGCGGCTCGTCGAGCGGCTCGGGCGCGGTGGTTGGCGCCGGCCTGCTGCCGCTGGCGCTCGGCACCCAGACCCAGGGCTCGGTACTGCGCCCGGCCTCCTATAATGGCTGCTTCGGCTATAAGGGCACGCTCGGCGCGCTACCGACCGGCGGCGTGCACCCGCTCTCCGTCACCCACGACCATCTCGGCCTCATGGCCAATTCGCTCGACGAGCTGTGGGCGGCGGCCTCCGCGATCGCGGCGATCGGCAGCCCCGGCCATCCGCGCCTCGCCGGGGCGGCGGAGGGCGCGCCAGCGGCGGCCAAACCCCGGCGGCTGATCCGGCTCACCCTCAAGGGCTGGGACGAAGTAGCCGGCGCGCATCGCGAGATTTTTGAGGCGCAATGCCGCGCCCTCGCCGCGCGCGGCGTGGAGATCGTCGACCGCGAGGACAGCGAGGACGTGCGCGCGCTGGAATCCTGGCTCGATGCCCATGTCGACGGCTCGCTCGACATGGTGACCTACGACATGCGCTTCCCCTATCGCGACTATATCGAACAATACGGCGAGGCCATCGGCCCGCGCATCCACGCCCTGATCGCGCGCGGACGCGAGATGACCGCGCTGGACTATGAGGAGCTGCGGCTGAAGCAGGACATCGCCCGCCGCCTCACCACCCGCGCGCTCACCGCGCTCGACGCCGACGCCTATGTGCTGCCGGCCGCCTCCGGCCCGGCCCCGCAGGGGCACGAATTCACCGGCAGCCGCACCTATCTCGCCTATTGGTCGTGGCTCGGCTTCCCGGCCTTCAGCCTGCCGCTGATGGTGGCCGACGGCATGCCCTGGGGCCTCCAGCTCGCCGGCACCGCGCAGATGGATGCGCGGCTGTGTGCGCTGGCGCGCTGGATCTGCGGCGAGGTGCCGGCATGACGGACCGCACCGACGGCGACCGTTCGCCCCTCACCGGGGCGGGCGACGAGGAAGCCATCGAGGAAGAGATCGAGCGCGAGGTCGAGGCGGCGCTGCCCGAGCCGCTGGCCGGCGCCCTGCTCCAGCGCCATTTCAACCGGATGCCGGGCTGGGCACGCGTGATCGGCGGCGCCGCGCTGGCGACGCTCGCCGGCGCGCTGTTCCACCTCGCCCACACGCCGCTGCCCTGGCTGCTGGCCGCGCTGTTCTGCGCCGCGCTGATGAGCATGACCGGCTTCTCGCTGCCGGTTCCCGCCTTCGTGCGGCAATATGGGCAGTCGGTGGCGGGCTTCGCGGTCGGGGTGTTCTTCACGCCGGAGGTCGGCCGGCAGGTGCTGGACCTTGGCCTCATCATCACGCTGGCCGGCGTCGCCTCGATCCTGGTCTCGGTGGCGCTGTCGCTGCCGCTCGCCAAATTCGGCGGCTGCGACCGGCGCAGCGCCTTCTTCGCGGTGATGCCCGGCGGGCTCGCGGAAATGGCGGGGCTCGCCCACCAGTTCAACGCCAACATCACCGTGGTCTCGGTGGCGCAGAGCCTGCGCGTGGTGGTGATCGTGCTCACCGTCCCGGCCGGGCTGACGCTCTACATGCATCACGCCGCGACCGCGCCCATCAGCCACCCGCCGGAAATGTCGACGCTGATGCTGGCGGTCGGCGTGGTGGCGGCGGCCTTGTGCGCGCAGATCCTGAACCGGCTGCGCCTCTTCAACGCCTTCCTGCTCGGCGGGCTCGTCGCCGGCATCGGCTTCGGCCTGATGATGGAGGAGCCGATCGCCGCCCCGCCCTATGCCCGCGCCATCGCGCAGATCGCGATCGGCGTTTCGCTCGGCGCGCGGTTCCACTGGCTCACGCTGCGCCGCTTCGGCTCGCGCTTCGTGCCGGCGACCGTGATCGCGACGGTGCTGCTGATCCTCGCCAATGTCGCCATCGCCTGGGCGGTGTCGGCCTATGTCGACTTCCCCACCGCCGTGCTCGCCGCGTCCCCCGGCGGCGTCGCGGAAATGTCGCTGACGGCGGAAGCGCTCGGCCTCGCCCCGCCCATCGTCGCGGCCTGGCACTTCATGCGCATCGTGCTGGTGGCGACGCTCACCGCCCCGCTGTTCCGCTTCTGGGACCGCAGGCTGTGAGCCGGCCGGCGCCCGCTCTCACCCCCGCGCGGCGCCGGTCTTTTCGCTCACGTCCCGCTCCCTCCCGCGATGGAAGGCGGCATATCGATACCTGACGCTCCGGCCGTGCAGCACCGCCACGCGAAACACCGCCGCCGCCTGCCCTGACACGCTCCGAATGCTCAAAGTTTACGCGCCGTTTGCTTGGCATTCAGGCGCCGGTCAGATTGACGCCGCTCCGTAATCACTAGATTTTAAACACTATAGAACTTGCGGTCAGGAGTGGCTGATGAACCTTCGTATCTGTTCCAAATTGATGGCCGGGCTGATGGTTGCCGCCTTCGCGGCAGGTCCGGCGCTCGCACAGGGCACGCTTCGCGTCGCCATGACGCTCGCGGATATCCCGCTCATCGACGGCGCCCCGGACCAGGGCACGGAGGGCGTCCGGTTCGCGGGCTACACCATCTACGACCCGCTGATTTCCTACGATCTGTCGCGCGCCGACACCTCGGCGGACCTGCGCCCCGCGCTCGCCACCGAATGGCAGGTCGATCCGAACGACACCACCAAATGGGTCATCAAGCTGCGCCAGGGCGTGAAGTTTCACGACGGCTCCGACTTCAACGCCGACGCGGTGATCTTCAATCTGGAGCGGGCGTTCAACAAGCAATACCCGGCCTATGACGCCTCGTTCGAGCGTCAGCTCAAGATCTATCTGGGGTCGCTGAAAAGCTGGAAGAAGATCGACGACTACACGGTGGAGATGACCACCAAGGCGCCGGACTCGCTGTTCCCCTACCAGCTCCCGCGCTTCCTGATCGCCTCGCCCGCCCAGTATGCCAAGCTCGGCAACGACTGGGACAAGTTCCGCGCCACGCCCTCGGGCACCGGCCCGTGGAAGGTCGAGGAACTGGTGCCGCGCCAGCGCCTCGAACTGCTGCCGAACAAGGAGTACTGGGACAAGGACCGGGTGCCCAAGCTCGACCGGCTGGTGCTGCTGCCGATCCCGGAAGTCTCGGCGCGCACCGCCGCCCTTCTCTCGGGCCGCGTCGACTGGGCGGAAAGCCCCTCGCCGGACACGGTGGAAAAGCTCACCTCGGCCGGGATGAAGATCTCGACCAACGCCATTCCCCATGTCTGGCCCTACACGCTCAGCGAACTCGACGGCTCCCCCTTCACCGACATCCGCGTGCGCAAGGCCGTCAACCTCGCCATCGACCGCGACGGTCTCGTCAAGGTACTGAACGGCCTCGCCGTCCCCGCCAAGGGCATGGTCTCCCCGCAGAGCCCGTGGTTCGGCAAGCCGACATTCGACGTCAAGTACGACCCGGATGAGGCGCGCAAGCTGCTGAAAGAAGCCGGCTATGGTCCCGATAAGCCACTCAAGGTGAAGGCCGCGATCTCGACCTCGGGTTCGGGCCAGATGTACCCGCTGCTGATGAACGAGTTCATCCAGGAGAACCTGCGCGAAGTCGGCATCGAGATGGAGCTGGAAGTCTTCGAGTGGGAAGCCCTGCGCGGCCGCCGCCGCGTCGGCGCCCAGGCGGACGAGAACAAGGGCATCACCATCCTCAACAACAGCTACAGCACCAACGACCCCTATGTCGCCGTGCTGCGCTACGTGACGCCCGAGGAAATCGCGCCGAAGGGCTCCAACTGGGGCAGCATCCGCGACGAGGAGATCGAGCGCCTCGCTCTGGAAATCCGCAACGAATTCGATCCCAAGAAGCAGGACGAACTGGTCGCCCGGATCCACCAGCGACTGGTCGATCGCGCCGATCTGGTCTGGATCGTCCATGACGTCGGCTCGCGCGCCCTGTCGCCGAAGATCAAGGGCCACGTCCATGCTCAGAGCTGGTTCGTCGACTTCTCGCCCGTCTCCATCGAGCCCTGAGCCCGAGAGTAAAGACTGATGTTCCTCTATGTCGTCCGCCGCATTCTCTATGCGGTTCCGATCGGGATCGGCGTGACCTTCATCGTGTTCTCCCTGGTGCACATCGCACCAGGGGATCCGATCAGCGCGCTGCTGCCGAACGAGGCCACGCAGGAAATGGTCGACGAGGCCCGACGCGAGTTCGGTCTCGACCGGCCCTTCTTGGTCCAGTACGCTATCTGGCTGGGCAATGCGGCGGTCGGCAATCTCGGCACCTCCATCGGCAGCGGGCGCCCGGTCGCCACCGAAGTGATGAGTGCCGTCGGCAACACCTTCATCCTCGCCGTCAGCGCCGGCCTCGTCGCCTGCATTCTCGGCTTCCTGCTCGGCATCGTCGCCGGGCTGTGGCGCGACCGCCCGGTCGACCACATCGTCAACCTCATCACCATCTCCGGCGTGAGCGTGCCGCATTACTGGCTGGCGATCATGCTGGTCATCGTGTTCGCGGTCGATCTCAACTGGCTGCCCCCGCTCGGCATCGGGCCCGACCGCTCCGGCGGCTGGCGGCCGGACTGGGCGCATATCAGCCACCTCATCCTGCCCACCATCGCCACCGCCGCCATTCCCATGGCGGTGATCGCCCGCACCCTGCGCGCCAGCGTGGTCGACGTGCTGGATCAGGACTTCATCACAACGCTGCGGGCCAAGGGCCTGCCGCGCCAGAGCGTGCTGTGGCACGTCATCCGCAACGCGCTGCCGACCGCGCTCGCCGTCATGGGCCTCCAGCTCGGCAACATGCTGGGCGGTTCGGTGCTGGTGGAAACCGTGTTCGCCTGGCCGGGCACCGGTTTCCTGCTGGCCTCGGCGATCTTCCAGCGCGACCTGCCGCTGCTGCAGGGCACGATGCTCGTGCTCTCCATGTTCTTCGTGTTCCTCAATCTGGTGGTCGACCTCGTGCAGAGCGCGACCGACCCCCGCATCCGGAGGGCGTGATGCACGGGACCTTTGGCGAAACCGCCGATGCCGAGGCCGCGATCCTCCCCGAGGTGAAGCATCACAGTTATGGCCGGGTCGTGCTGCTGCGCTTCATGCGCCAGCCGGTGGCGATGACCGCGGCATGCATCCTGCTGGCGATCATCCTCGCGGCCGTGTTCGCGAACTATGTCGCGCCCGCCGATCCGTTCCAGACCCGCGTGGCGCGCCGCCTTGCCGAGATCGGCACGCCGGATCGCTGGCTCGGCGGCGACGAGCTCGGCCGCGATATTTTGAGCCGGCTGATCTATGGCGGGCGCATCTCGCTCGCCATGGCGGTGCTGCCGGTGGCGGTCGGCCTGTTCGTCGGCGGCTTCCTCGGCATCCTCGCCGGCTATGCCGGCGGGCGCACCAACATGGCGATCATGCGCGGCATGGACGTATTCTATGCCTTCCCCTCCATCCTGCTGGCGGTCGCCATCGCCGGCGCGCTGGGGCCGGGGCTGATGAACGCGGTGCTCGCGCTCTCGATGGTGTTCATCCCGCCGATCGCGCGCATGGCGGAGAGCGTGACCACGCAGGTGCGCTCCTATGAATTCGTGATCGCGGCCCGGCTGTCCGGGGCCTCGACGGCGCGGATCATGCGCGAGCATGTGCTCAGCAACGTCGCCGGCCCGATCCTGGTGTTCGCCTCCAGCCAGGTCAGCGTGTCGATCATCGCCGCCTCCGGCCTGTCCTTCCTCGGCCTCGGCGTCGCCCCGCCCAACCCGGACTGGGGGCTGATGCTCTCCGCCCTGCGCCAGTCGATCTATGTGAACCCGTGGGTGGCGGCCCTGCCCGGCGCGATGATCTTCCTGTGCTCCGTGTGCTTCAACCTCGTTTCCGACGGCGTGCGCCGCGCCATGGAGGTGCGTCGATGACCGTCGATTTCTCCCGCATGCAGGCGCCGCTGCCGCGGATCGAGGACCATGGCGGCCCGCAGCAGCCGCTGCTGATCGCCTCCGGCCTGCGCAAGGAGTTCCGCCTCGGCGGCGGCCTGTTCGGCGGGCGCACCGTGGTTCACGCCGTGGACGATCTGTCGCTCACGGTCGGCAAGGGCGAGACGGTCGGCATCGTTGGGGAATCCGGCTGCGGCAAGTCGACGGCGGCCCGGCTGATCGCCGGCATCACCCCGGCCGATGATGGCGAGATCATCTTCGACGGCGAGAGCTTCTGGACGCCGCGCGCGCGCATCGACGGCGAGCGCCGCCGCGCCATCCAGATGGTGTTCCAGGACAGCGCCTCTTCGCTCAACCCGCGCATGACGCTGACCGAGACGCTCGCCTTCGGCCCGCGCGCCCATGGCGTCTCGTCGGAAAAGGCCCGCGCCTATGCCAGAGACCTGCTGGGCGCGGTCGGCCTGCCGCCGGCGCGCTTTGCCGAGCGCTACCCGATCCAGCTCTCCGGCGGCCAGCGTCAGCGCGTGAACATCGCCCGCGCGCTGGCGATCCGCCCGCGCCTCCTGATCCTCGACGAGCCGGTCTCCGCGCTCGACAAGTCGGTGGAGGCGCAGGTGCTGAACCTGCTGGTGGACCTGCGCGACCAGCTCGGGCTCAGCTACCTGTTCATCTCCCACGACCTCAATGTGGTGCGCTATATCGCCGACCGGGTGGTGGTGATGTATCTCGGCCAGATCGTGGAGGAAGCGAGCGCCGCCGACATCTTCGCCGCGCCGCGCCATCCCTATACCCGCGCGCTGTTTGCCTCCAAGCCCTCGCCCGATCCGCGCCAGCGTGTGAGTGCCCCCCCGCTCACCGGCGATCCGCCGGACCCGGTGAACCCGCCGAGCGGCTGCCGCTTCCGCACACGCTGCCCGATCGCCGAGAGCGTCTGCGCCGCCGCCCGTCCCCCGCTCGCCGAGATGGACGAGAGCGGGCCGGGCCATCGCGCCGCCTGCTGGGCCGCGCTGCCCGGCAGCGGCCATTCTTTGTCGCCGCGCGTGCCGGCAAGCGTCCCGGGGAGCGTGCAATGAACATTCATGATCCGCTGTCGGCTTCGGCGCGCGCGGGCCTGTCCGAACCCATCCTCGATATTTCCGGCCTCAACGTCGCCTATGGTGGCCGGGGCGGCTGGACCCAGGTGGTGCGCGGGGTCGAATTGTCGCTCGATCGCGGGCGCTGCCTCGTGCTTCTGGGCGAATCCGGCTCCGGCAAGAGCGTCACGCTGCGCTCCATCGTCGGCCTGCTGCGCGAGGAAGGCGCGAAGGTCGAGGGCCGCGTCCGCGTCGGCGGGCAGGACGTCACCACGCTCTCCGCCCCGGAGCTGCTGAAGCTGCGTGGCGGGCGGGTCGGCTTCATCTTCCAGGAGCCGATGACCGCGCTCGATCCGGTGTTCCGCATCGGGCACCAGATTGCCGAGACCATCGTGCAGCATCGCGGCGTCTCCTGGCGCGAGGCCATGGCGAAGGCGCGCGAATTATTCGACCTCGTGCAGATTCCCTCCGCCGAGCGCCGGCTCCAGGCCTATCCCAACGAATTGTCCGGCGGCCTGCGCCAGCGCGCCATGATCGCGATGGCGATGAGCTGCGATCCCGAGCTTCTGCTCGCGGACGAGCCCACCACCGCGCTCGACGCCACGGTGCAGATCCAGGTGCTGCTGCTGCTGCGCGAGATCCAGAAGGAGCGCGGCACCGCCATGGTGTTCGTCACCCACGACCTCGGCGTCGCCGCCGAGATCGCCGACGAGGTGGCGGTGATGTATGCCGGCCGCATCGTCGAGCATGGCGATGCGGCGCAGGTGCTGCTGAACCCCGCCCATCCCTATACCCGCGCGCTGACCCATTGCGTGGTGCAGGGCAGCTACCGCGACCGGCGGCTGGGCGAACTTACAGGCTCGCCGCCCGATGTCAGCAAGCTGCCGCCCGGCTGCAGCTTCGCCCCGCGCTGCGCCTATCGCGCCGACGACTGCCTGCGCACCGAGCCCGCGCGCCGCGACATGGCGCCCGGTCACGACGTCGCCTGCCTCCACGCGGGCTCACTCTCCGCCAGCCGGCCCGGCTGACCGGCGGCCTCTCAAGGAAAACCGACATGAACGTTCATCTGCGGGACGACATCGCGCGCCTCACCGCGCTGGAGGCGCGCCGGCGCATCGACGACGGCGCGCTCACCGCCGAGCGGCTGGTTTCGGCCTGCCTGGAGCGGATCGAGGCGCGCGAGCCCGAGGTCGAGGCGTGGGAGCATGTCGACGCCGCCGGCGCGCTGGCGCGGGCCCGCCAGCTCGATGCCGGGCCCTCCGCCGGTCTGCTGCACGGCATTCCCTTCGGCGTGAAGGACATTCTCGACACCTTCGACCAGCCCTCGGCCTATGGCTCGCCGATCTATCGCGGCCACCGCCCGCCTTGGGACAGTTCCACCGTCGCCCTGTCGCGCGCGCAGGGCGCCATCGCGCTCGGCAAGACCGTGACCACGGAATTCGCCAATCGCCACGCCGGCAAGACCCGCAACCCGCATAATGGCGCGCACACGCCGGGCGGCTCCTCCTCCGGCTCGGCGGCGGCGGTGGCCGATTTCCATGTGCCGCTCGCCATCGGCACCCAGACCGGCGGCTCGGTGCTCCGCCCCGCCGCCTATTGCGGCGCCTATGGCTACAAGCCGAGCTTCCAGCTGTTCCACAATGCCGGCGTGCGCACCAATACCGAGCAGTTCGACACGGTCGGCCTCATGGCCCGCTCCGTCGACGACCTCGCCCTGTTCAAGGCGGCCGCCGGCCAGCTTCCCTATGTGCCGCCGGCGCCCGACGCGGTATCGCGTCCGCGCATCGGCCTGTGCCGCACCCCGCATTGGGAGATCACCCTGCCGGAGACCCGCGCGGCGATCGCGGCCGCCGCCCGCGCCTTCGAGTCCGCCGGGGCGCAGGTGATCGACTTCGAGCTGCCGGAAATGTTCGACGGGCTCGACCGCGCCCACCGCATCGTCTGCGGCTTCGAGAGCGTGCGCAATTATGCCGACGAGCTGTCGCGCTTTCCCGACCTCGTCAGCGCCGATTTCCGTCGCGAGCGCGTCGATGTCGGCAATGCCTCAAGCCTTGCCGATTTCCGCGAGGCGCTGCGGCTCGGCCAGCGCGCCCGCCGCTGGATCGACGCCGCCATGGCGGAGCGCGGCATCGACGCCCTGCTCACCCCGAGCGCGGCCGGCGAGGCGCCGCCCGGCCTCGCCTCCACCGGCAACGCCACCTTCAATTACATCTGGACGCACATGTACATGCCCGCGGTCACCCTGCCGCGCTTCACCGGGCCGAACGGCCTGCCGGTCGGCATCACCCTCGTCGGCCCGCGCCATGAGGACGACCGTCACCTCTCCCTGTCGGCCTGGGCCGACCGCATCCTCGCCGCGAACTGAAGGGGCCGATCATGAACATCCGTCAGACGGCAACCGTCGCCCTTGCAAGCGAGCCCTGCGACCTCGGTGCCACTGAAGCCGCCGCCGCCATCGCCAAGGGCGCGCTCTCCTCGCGGGAACTGGTCGAGAGCTGCCTTGCCCGCATCGCCGAGCGCGATGGCGAGGTCCGCGCCTGGGCACATCTCGATCCCGAGCAGGCGCTCGCCGACGCCCGCGCCGCCGATGCCGTGCCGCCCAAGGGCCCGCTCCACGGCGTGCCGGTCGGGCTCAAGGACATCATCAATGTCGCCGGCATGCCCACCCGGTTCAATTCGCCGATCTATCCCGACTACGTGCCCGTTGCCGATTCCGCCTGCGCGGCGATGATCCGCAGGGCCGGCGGGCTGATCCTCGGCAAGACCGTGACCACCGAGTTCGCCAACCGCCACCCCGGCCCGACCATGAACCCGCATAATCGCGCGCACACGCCGGGCGGCTCCTCGCAGGGCTCGGCGGCGGCGGTGGCGGACCGCCAGGTGCCGCTCGGCATCGGCACCCAGACCAGCGGCTCGATCATCCGCCCCTCCGCCTTCTGCGGCATCGTCGGCTACAAGCCGAGCTTCGGCGAGATCAGCCGGGTCGGCGTCAAGCCGCATTCCGGCACGCTGGACACGGTCGGCCTGTGCGGACGCTCGGTCGCCGATGTCGAATTGCTGCGCGCCGTCCTGGTCGGCATCCCCTATGAGCCGGTCGCTCCGAGCGGTCTCAAACTGCGCGTCGCGCTGTGCCGCACCGCCGAGTGGGAGCAGGCCGAGCCCAGCACCCGTGACGCCATTGAGGCCGCCGCGCGCCTTCTGGCCGAGGCCGGCGCCGGGATCACGGAGCTTGAGCTGCCGGAGGCGGTGTTCTCCGGCTGGCAGGACGACCACCGCCGCATCGCCAATTTCGAAGCCGCGCGCAGCTTCGGCCATGAGAAGCGCCTGTTCCTCGACCAGCTCAGCCGCGACTTCTACGAGGGCCGCGTGCGCGACGGCGAGCGCTGCCGCGTCGAGGACTACATCGCCTCCCAGCGCCGCGCCGAGGCGATGCGGGTCTGGATCGAGGGCGCCATGGAAGAGATCGACCTCATCCTCACCCCGGCCGCCGCCGGCGAGGCGCCGGCCGGCCTCGCCAAGACCGGCGACGCGCGCTTCAACTCGCTCTGGACCCTGCTATACACGCCGTGCGTGACGCTGCCCTTCGGGCACGGTCCCGCCGGCCTGCCGCTCGGCCTCCAGCTCGTCGGCCGCCGCTTCGAGGACGAACGGCTGTTCGCCATCGCGGCAGCGGTCGAAAGCCTTCTCGGGCAGGGGTGACCGGTTCCCATGGACATGCTGTCTAGCTTCGGCGCGGTCAGCCCGGCGCAGTTCATGCTGCTGGGCTTCATCGCCTTCGCCGGCTCCATCATCGGCGGCATCAGCAGCTTCGGCGCGGGGCTGATCGTC
Organism: Ancylobacter sp. G4_0304; assembly: GCF_047501495.1. NCBI lineage: Bacteria > Pseudomonadati > Pseudomonadota > Alphaproteobacteria > Hyphomicrobiales > Xanthobacteraceae > Ancylobacter > Ancylobacter sp. G4_0304. Next base: position 175,269 of record NZ_JAZDRM010000001.1, read on the forward strand.
ACCCCGTTCCTGATGCCGGTGGTGGGCGTGAAGGCCGTGGTGCCGGTCATGGCGATCGCGATGACGCTCGGCAATCTGTCCCGGGTCTGGGTCTATCGCCACCAGATCGACCGCCGGATCGTGCTCAGGATCATGATCCCGTCCTTGCCCTGCGTGGTGGCGGGCACGCTGCTCTACAGCTACCTGCCGCAATCCGAGCTCGCCATGCTGATCGGCGGCTTTCTGCTGGCCTCGATCCCGCTGCGCCGCTACATGGCACGCCGCGCCGTCACCCCGACCCCCGGGGCGGTGGTCGGCGTCTCCGGCCTGTTCGGCCTCATCTCCGGCGCGCTGCCGGGCGGCGGCGTGGTGCTGATGCCGCTGCTGCTCGGGCTCGGGCTGGTGCGCGGCGCGGTGGTCGGCACCGACGCGCTGATCGGCATGTCGGTCAATGTGGTGAAGACCGTCATGTTCGGCCGGCTCGACCTGATGAGCCCCGACCTGTTCCTCGCCGGACTGCTGATCGGCCTGTGCATGGTGCCGGGCGCCTATGGCGCGCGCTGGCTGATCGACAGGATGCACGTGAAGATTCACACCGCCCTGGTCGAGGTGCTGGTGATCGGCAGCGGCGTCTCGTTCATCTGGGCCGGCCTCGCGCCGGCCTGAGGCCGCGATGGCGGGTCAGGAGTGCGGACGGGCCGCCTTGCGCCAGGTGCCGCGTCCCGCGCGCTTGGCCTCGTACATCGCGGCGTCCGCCGCCTGCACCAGTTCGCGCAGGCCCAGAGCGCGCGCGCGCCGCTTGCTCAAGGCCCCATCCGCCTGCGGCTGCAGCGCGAAGCCGACGCTGACGCCGATGCGCAGCACGATGTCGGGCTCGGCGTGATAGGGCTCGGAAATGTGCTCGATGATCCGCTGCACCACGGTGAGCACCCCGTCCTCGGCGAGGCTGGAGCGCAGCAGCACCGCGAACTCGTCGCCACCAAGCCGCGCCAGCGTGTCGGTGTCGCGCACGCAGACCGCGAGCCGCCGCGACACGCTTTTCAGCAGCCAGTCGCCGGTGGCGTGGCCATGGGTGTCGTTCACCGGCTTGAAGCCGTCGAGGTCGAGATAGAGCAGCGCGAAGCCGTCGCCGGCGTCGATCGCCTCACCCAGCCGCTGCTCGAACAGCCGGCGGTTCGGCAGGCCGGTCAGCGCGTCATGGTCGGCGAGATGGGCGAGGCGTTCCTGCGCTCGCACGCGCTCGGCGATCTCCAGCTTGAGCGCGTAATTGGTGGCGGCGAGGTCGCGGGTGCGCTCGTCGACCCGGCGCTCCAGCTCATCATTGACCCGGCGCAGCGCCGCCTCGGCGGCCTTGCGCTCGGTGATGTCGACGAACAGCACCACCACGCCGGCTTTCGTGGCCTCAGCGCCCGGAAGCTCGGGCGTCCACAGCACCGAGGTGGTCACGTTGAGCCAGATCGGCCCGTCGGGGCGATGATATTCCACATCCTGGTTGTGCCGGTCCTCGGCGTCGTAGATCGCGTTCAGCACGGTCTGTGTGAAACCGTCATTGGCCGGGTTGTCGAAGAACAGCGAGGCGAACAATTCGCCCCGCAGCCGCTCGGGCGAGCAGCCCAGAAGCCGCTCGGCGGCGGGATTGAACGCCTGCACCCGGCCATCCATGCCGATGGCGAGCACACCGCCCTGCATGTGCTCCAGCACGGCGGTGTAAAGGATGTCTGCGTCGGCCATGACGAAGCTCGGCTGGATCGTCTAACGGATTCCATCGGCCGGCGATCCGCGTCGCCGGCCGATATAGTCGATATCGTAGCAATTTTGAACAATCCACCGCCACCCCTTTACGTAGGGGAGCCCACACTCCCCAAGGGCGACCCGTTCAGCGCGGCAGGATGTTGGTCTTCGCCAGGTCCAGCACCTCGCTGCCGCGCCCGCTCATCACCGCGCGCAGCACCCACAGGCCGAAGCCCTTGGCCTGTTCGAAGCCGATGGTCGGCGGCATCGAGAGTTCCTGCGTGGCGGTCACCACGTCCAGCACCGCCGGCCCGTCATGGGCGAGAATGTCCGCCACCGCGCCCGGCAGGTCGCCGGGGTCCTCCACCCGCACGCCATGGATGCCCATGGCACGGGCCATGGCGGCGAAATCGGGATTGTCGAGCCGTGTGCCGAGCTCGACGAAGCCCGACGCCTTCATCTCCAGCGCCACGAAGCCGAGCGTGCCATTGTTGAAGATCACCACCTTCACCGGGAGCTTTTCCTGGGTGAGCGTGATCAGGTCGCCCATCAGCATGGCGAAGCCGCCATCACCGGAGAGCGAGACCACCTGCCGCCCCGGCTGCGCGGCCTGGATGCCGATTGCCTGCGGCATGGCATTGGCCATGGAGCCGTGGACCAGCGAGCCGACAAGGCGCCGCTTGCCGTTCATCTTCAGATAGCGCGCCGCCCAGATGGTGGGCGTGCCGACGTCGAAGGTGAAGGCCGCGTCCTCGCTGGCCGCCTCGCTGACAAGGCGCGCCAGATATTGCGGGTGGATCGGCGGCCGCCCGGCGGTGCCGACCGCGAGGTCGTCGAGCCCCTTGCGCGCCTTGGCGTAATTGGCGAGCGCGGCGTCGAGATGCGCCGTCCCCTCCTTGCCCTCCAGCTTCGGCAGCAGCGCGGCGAGGGTGGCGCGCACGTCGCCGACCAGGCCGAGGTCGAGCTTGCAGCGCCGGCCGAGATTTTCCGGGCGGATGTCCACCTGCGCGATGCGCGCCTCGGCGGGCAGGAACTGCTTGTAGGGAAAATCCGTGCCGAGCATCAGCAGGAGGTCGCAGGACTGCATCGCCTCGTAGCCCGAGGAGAAGCCGATGAAGCCGGTGAGCCCGACATCGTAGGGGTTGTCGTATTCGATGTGCTCCTTGCCGCCGAGCGCATGGACGATCGGGCTCTTGAGCTTTTCCGCCAGCGCCAGCACCTCGGCATGGGCCCCGGCGCAGCCGCGCCCGCAGAACAGGGTGACGCTCCCCGCCTCCGCGATGAGCGCCGCCAGCGCGTCGATCTCGGCGGGCGCCGGCACCACGGTCGGCGCGGGCGGCAGCAGGGCGGGCGAGACCGCGCGTTCCGGCGCGGGCATCAGCGCGACATCGCCGGGCATCACCACCACGGCGACGCCGCGCTTGCCCACCGCGGCGCGGATGGCGTTCTCCAGCACATAGGGCATCTGCTCGGGCGAGGAGACCATCTCGCAATAGACGCTGCATTCCTGGAACAGGTTCTGCGGATGGGTTTCCTGGAAATAGCCGCCGCCGATCTCGGCCGAGGGGATCTGCGCGGCGATGGCCAGCACCGGGGTGCGCGAGCGCTGCGCGTCGAACAGGCCGTTGATCAGGTGGAGATTGCCCGGCCCGCAGGAGCCGGCACACACGGCGAGCTTTCCGGTGATCTGGGATTCGCCGGCGGCGGCGAAGGCGGCGGCCTCCTCGTGCCGCATATGAACCCAGCGCACTTGTTCGGTCGTGCGGATCGCCTCGGTCAGCCCGTTGAGGCTGTCGCCGACCACGCCGTAAATGCGCTCGACACCGGCGTGGTGAAGGGTTTCAACCATAAGATCGGCGATGTTCTTGGGCATGGCGTCCTCTCATGTAGCGGCGGCGGCGGCCGGTTGCGGGGTCCGCAACATATGGACCTAATGCGGGCCACAGGATTCCAGTTACGCATGACGTCCGCAATCCTTCGCACGCGCCTCGGCGCGCAGAGACGGCGACGAGGGGATGCTCCCGCTCTTGGATCCGGAGCCCTTCCCATGCGGATGTTTCATCCGGGCGGGAACGGCTCTAGTCTCGCGCGAGGGCGGCCGCTCCGGTCCCCTCTTCGCGCTGCGATGGTGGTGCCGTGCCGGCCAGGGACGATCGATCGGCGACTCCGGTCCGCGCGATGCGCAGGCATTACATCGTCGCGGCCGGGCTGGTGGCGGCGCTGCTCCTGACCATGCCGTTCGCCCGCGAGGCCACGGGCCGGACCGAGGCGCTGCTGCCGGCCTATGCCGCCGCGACCTGCGTCCTGGAAATCATGACCGCGGCGCTGCTGTTCGCGCTCTACGACGTGCAGCGCACGCGGGCGCTGCTGATCCTCGCCGCCGGCTATCTGTTCTCGGCGCTGATCGTGCCGGCCTGGGCGCTGTCCTTCCCCGGCGTGTTCTCCTCGCTCGGCATTGATTTCGGCCTGCAGACCACGGCCGCCCTCGCGGCGGTGCGCCGGCTCGGCTTCCCGCTGTTCGTGCTGGGCTTCGCCTTCGCCTCGGGCACCAGCGCGGCCGGCCGCTTCACCGGTGTCACGGTGTTCAAGACCGTGCTGGTGGTTGGCGCCGCCGCCGCGCTCGCCATCGGCCTCATCCTCTCCCATCAGGATCGTCTGCCGGTGTTCATGCGCGATTCGCGCCAGATCAACGACATCTGGCTGTGGGTGCCCATCACCGGCATGGCGCTGTACGTGGCCGGCATCGCGGTGCTGCTGGTGCGACGGCGCTCGCCGCTCGACATCTGGGTCAGCCTCGTCCTGTTCTCGCTGATTATCGAGCTGATGCTGATCTCTTTCCTCGGCGGCGCGGTCCGGCTCAGCGTCGGCTGGTGGGCGGGGCGGCTCTATGGGCTGGCCGCCGCCAGCATCGTGCTCGCCGTGCTGCTGTTCGAGACCACCGGGGTTTACGCCCGGCTGTCCGCGACCATGGCGGCCGAGCGCCGCGCCCGACAGAACCGGCTCACCGCCATGGAGGCGCTCTCGGCCTCCATCGCCCATGAGATCAACCAGCCGCTCGCCAGCATGATCACCAACGCCGACGCCGCCCTGCGCTGGCTCGCGCGCAGCGAGCCACGGCTCGACCGGGTGGAGGACGCGCTGCGCCGCATCGTCGCCGACGGCCACCGCTCCAACAAGGTGGTGGCCGGCATCCGCACCATGTTCATGAAGGGCGCGCAGGAGCGCACCGAGCTCGATCTCAACGCGCTGGTGCGCGAGGCGGTGGCCGCCGCCGGGGCGGAGGCGCGCTTCGAGGGCATCCCGATCGCGATGGAGCTGACCGAGGACCTGCCGCCGATCATCGGCAATGGCGTGCAGCTCCATCAGGTGCTGTGCAACCTCATCGAGAACGGGATCGACGCCATCAAGGCCGCCCATGACCGCCAGCGCCTGCTGGTGATCCGCACCAATTTCGGCGCGCATGGTGAGCTGCACGCCATGGTCAGCGACAGCGGGACCGGCATCGCGCCCGGCATGGCGGAGCGCATCTTCGACCCGTTTGTCTCCACAAAGCCCGGCGGCATGGGCATGGGGCTGATGTTCTGCCGCTCCGTCATCGAGGCCCATGGCGGACGAATCTGGGCGGCGCCGAACAGCCCACGCGGCGCGGTCTTCCATTTCTCGCTGCCAGCGGCCATCTTGGCGCGCGATCAAGCGGAGCAGGACTCATGAACGAACCATCCGCCGTCTTCGTGGTCGACGATGACGCCTCGATCCTGGCCTCGCTGGAAAGCCTTCTCAGCTCCGAGGGCCACAAGGTGCAGGCCTTCGAATCCGGGGCCGCCTTTCTCGCGGCGAAGCGCCCGGACCTGCCGGCGTGCCTGGTGCTCGACGTGCGCCTGCGCGGGTCGAGCGGGCTCGAATTCCAGCGGGAGCTGGTGCGGGCCGGCATCCACATCCCTGTTGTGTTCATCACCGGCCATGGCGACGTGCCGATGTCGGTCTCGGCGATGAAGGCGGGGGCCATCGAGTTCCTGCTGAAGCCGTTTCGCGACCAGGACCTGCTGGACGCGGTGCATAACGGCATCGAGCGCGACCGCGCCCGGCGCGCCGAGGCGCGGCAGATGGCGGAGCTGCGCGAGCGCTATGCCGCCATGACCCCGCGCGAGCGGGAGATCCTGCCGCTGGTGGCGGGCGGGCTGATGAACAAGCAGATCGCCGTCAACCTCCAGCTCAGCGAGGTCACGGTGAAGGTGCACCGCGCCCAGATCATGCAGAAGCTGCAGGCGCGCTCGCTGGTCGATCTTGTGCGCTTCGCCGACCGGCTGGCGGCGGACCCCACCCGCGGACTTAACCGGGACCATACTCGGGCCTAGCCGACCGACACTCCGGTACAATTGCCGCCATCCCGGCCTTCGCCCGATCCTGAGCGGGCGCCGGGACGCCGTGCCCGCGCGCCGCCGGACGGAACCCCACGTCATGACGCCGCGCCAGAACGCCATCCCCCGCCTTGTCGCGATCGTGGAGGACGACGCCTCCGCGCGCGCGGCGCTCGCCAGCCTGATCGGCGCCTTCGGCTTCGAGGTCTGCGGCTTCCCGGACGCCGCGAGCTTCCTCGCCTCGCGCACCGCGCGCGAGGCCGCCTGCCTGATCGCCGACCTGCGCCTGCCGGGCCTGAGCGGGCTCGCGCTTCATTACCGCCTGCGCGCACAGGGGCGTCACCTGCCCACCATCCTGATCACCGCCTATCCGGACGAGGCGACCCGCGCCGGCGCGCTCAGGGCGGGGGTCCGCGGCTTCCTCGAAAAGCCGGTCGAGCCCGAGGCGCTGCTCGCCTGCCTGCGCGCGGTGCTGGGCATATCCTCAGGGTAGGGACGCCTCACCCTCCTGCACAATTGTGCCCAACCAGCGCCGGTTTCTAAAAAAATCCGCACCGAATGGAGAGGATGTGCCATGGCGACCGCGACCCCCGTCCCCGGCAAGGGGCTCATCGATCCCACCAACCACCTGCTGATCCTGATCGACTTCCAGTCGCAGATGTCCTTCGCCACCAAGTCGATCGACGCGGTGAACCTGCGCAACAACGCGGCGCTGATCTCCCACGCCGCCGCCGGCTTCAAGGTGCCGACCATCCTCACCACCGTGGCGGAGAAGAGCTTCTCCGGCCCGATGTTCGGCGAGATCACCGAAGCGTTTCCCGGCCAGAAGCTGTTCGACCGTACCTCGATGAACACCTGGGAGGACGCCGCGGTCATCGAGGAGGTGAACCGCATCGGCAAGCCGCGCATCGTGCTCGCCGGCCTGTGGACCGGCGTGTGCATCGTCGGCCCGGCGATCTCGGCGATCGAGCAGGGCTTCGAGGTCTATGTCATCTCCGACGCCTGCGGCGACGTCTCGGACGAGGCCCATGAGCGCGCCATGGAGCGCATGATCCAGGCCGGCGCGGTGCCGATGACCTCGCTGCAATATCTGCTCGAACTCCAGCGCGACTGGGCGCGCAGCGCGACCTACGACTTCACCACCGGCGTCGCCAAGAAGTTCGGTGGCGCCTATGGCCTCGGCATCATCTACGCCAAGACCATGTTCGGCGCCTCGGAAGGCGGGCACTGAGCATCATGGCCACCACCAACGTCACCGTCGTTCTCGTCCATGGCGCCTGGGCCGACGGGTCGAGCTGGCGCCACGTCATCCGCCGGCTGCAGGCCGAGGGGATTGCCGTGGTCGCCGTGCAGAACCCGACCACCTCGCTCGCCGACGATGTCGCCGCCACCCGCCTCGCCCTCGCGGCGATCGAGGGGCCGGTGGTGCTCGCCGGCCATAGCTGGGGCGGCACCGTCATCACCGAGGCCGGCAACGATCCCAAGGTGAAGGCGCTGGTCTATGTCGCCGCCTTCGCCCCGGATGTCGGCCAGTCGACCGGCGATCAGGTCGGCGCCCACGCCCCGCCGCCCGGCCTCTCCGGCGTGCATGACGACGGCACCGGCCATCTCAAGATGAGCGTCGAGAGCTGGATCGCCAATGTCGCGCAGGACCTGCCCGAGGCCGAGGCGCGCCTGCTCGCCGCGCTCCAGCCTCCGCTGGGCCTCGCCACCTTCTCGGACAAGGTAAGTCAGGCCGCGTGGAAGGACCGGCCGAGCTGGTTCGTGGTCTCGACGCAGGACCGCGCCGTCAGCGTCGAACTCCAGCGCGAGCTGGCGCGCACGCTGAAGGCCCACACCACCGAGCTGGAGGCCAGCCACATGTCGCTGGTGTCCAAGGCCGACGCCGTGACCGCCGTCATACGCGAGGCGGTCGCAACCGTGGCCGCCTGAGCGGCCGCCGATAGGAGGACCAGCCGGTGAAGCTTTATCTCGCCTCGCTCGGCGCCGGCCTTCTGGTGGGCATCGTCTACAGCCTCATCAATGTGCGCTCGCCGGCCCCGCCGGTGGTCGCGCTGGTGGGGCTGTTCGGCATTCTGATCGGCGAACAGATCGTGCCGGTCGCCCGCCATCTTATCAACGGCGACGGGCTGCGCGCCGCCATCGGCCTCGCCGATTGCTCGGACCATGTGCTCGGCCAGCTTCCCGGCCGGCAGAGCGCCGGCCCGGCCGATCCGCCGTCCGGCTCATGAGGAGCGCGCCATGGAACGCCCTATGCCCAACCGCCGCGAACTGATGACCCACGCCGCCGCCGGCACGGTCGCGCTCGCGACCGGCCTCGCCTCCCCGCAGCTGAGGGCCCAGACCATGACCTCGAACCCGATGACGCAGACCGACGCCGGCACGCCCGACCTCATCCTGTTCAACGGCCGCATCACCACGCTCGACCGCTCCAATCCTGCCGCGCAGGCGGTGGCGGTCAAGGACGGCCGCATCGTGCAGGCGGGCAGCGAGGCCGAGATCATGCCACTCGCCGGCCCGGCCACGCGAAAGATCGACGCCGGCGGGCGCCGGGTGATCCCTGGCCTGATCGACAGCCACATGCACATCATCCGCGGCGGGCTGAACTACAATATGGAGCTGCGCTGGGACGGCGTGCGCTCGCTCGGCCAGGCGCTGGAGATGCTCAAAAGCCAGGTCGACAACACCCCCGCCCCGCAATGGGTGCGCGTGGTCGGCGGCTTCACCGAGCACCAGTTCGCGGAAAAGCGCCTGCCGACGCTGGAAGAGATCAACGCGATTGCCCCCGACACGCCGGTGTTCATCCTGCACCTCTATGACCGCGCCTTGCTCAACGGAGCGGCGCTGCGCGCGGTCGGCTACACCAAGGACACGCCGAACCCGCCCGGCGGCGAGATCGTCCACGATTCCAACGGCAATCCCATCGGCCTATTACTCGCCAAGCCCAACGCCACCATCCTCTACGCGACGCTGGCCAAGGGCCCGAAGCTGCCGCCGGAGTACCAGAAGAACTCCACCCGCCATTTCATGCGCGAGGTGAACCGGCTCGGCGTCACCGGCGTGATCGACGCCGGCGGCGGCTTCCAGAACTACCCGGACGACTACGCGATCATCGAGGAGCTGCACCGCGAGGGCCAGCTCACCGTGCGCATCGCCTACAACCTGTTCACCCAGAAGCCGAAGGAAGAGCTGGCGGATTTCGCGCGCTGGACCGGCACGGTGACGCCCGGCCAGGGCGACGACAGCTTCCGCCTGAACGGCGCCGGCGAGATGCTGGTCTATTCCGCCGCCGATTTCGAGGATTTCCGCGTCGAGCGGCCCGACATGCCGCCCTCCATGGAAGGCGACCTCGAACCCGTGGTCCGCCTGCTGGCCGAGAAGCGCTGGCCGTGGCGGCTGCACGCCACCTATAACGAGACGATCTCCCGCGCGCTCGACGTGTTCGAGAAGGTGAACCGCGATGTCCCGCTTCAGGGGCTCAACTGGTTCTTCGACCATGCCGAGACCATCACGGATCGCAACATCGAGCGCATCGCCGCGCTGGGCGGCGGCATCGCCGTACAGCACCGCATGGCGTTTCAGGGCGAATATTTCACCGAGCGCTACGGCGCCCGCGCCGCCGAACGCAGCCCGCCGATCCGCCGCATGCTGGACATGGGCGTCCCGGTCGGCGCCGGCACCGATGCCACCCGCGTCGCCTCCTATAATCCGTGGGTCTCGCTGTCGTGGCTGGTCACCGGGCGGACGCTGGGCGGAATGTCGCTCTACCCCGCCTCAAACCGGCTCGACCGCGAGACCGCGCTGCGGCTGTGGACCGAAGCCAACACCTGGTTCTCCAACGAGCCCGGCAAGAAGGGGCAGATCGCGCCCGGCCAGCTCGCCGACATGGTGGTGCTGGAGGCCGATTATTTCGACGTGCCGGACGACGAGATTCAGGACATCACCGCCGCGTTGACCCTGCTCGGCGGCGTGCCGGTCCATGGCGCGGGCGATTTCTCGAACCTCGCGCCCGACCTGCCGCCCGCCATGCCGGACTGGTCGCCGGTGCGCCGCTTCGGCGGCTATCAGGAGCGCGCGCAGGCCGGCAAGACCACGAAATACGCCTTCGCCTCGCTGTGCGGCTGCGCCAGCGCGTGCAATGTCCACGGCCACGCCCATGCCGGGGCGTGGGGCTCCAGCGCGCCGGTGTCGGACGAGCGTTCGTTCTGGGGTGCGCTCGGCTGCGCCTGCTGGGCGTTCTGAGCCGTGGCCCGCGCCCTTGAAACCCTGGCGCGCCGGGCGCTCGCCCCGGCCCCGGTGCTGTTCCTCGCCCGGCTCGCTCTGTGCGGGGCCTATCTCCAGGGCGCGCTGGTCAAGGCGTTCGATTTCGACGGCGCGCTGGCGGAAATGGCGCATTTCGGCCTCGCCCCGGCTTTGCCCTTCGCGCTGGCGGTGATCGCGCTCGAACTCGTCGCGCCGGTGATGATCCTGACCGGGCGCGGGCGCTGGCTCGGGGCGCTGGCCCTCGCCGGCTTCACCCTGCTCGCCACAGTGCTCGCGAACCGCTTCTGGGAATTGCCGCCGGGCGAGGCGCGGTTCTTCATGGCGAATTCCTTCTTCGAGCATCTCGGCCTTGCCGGCGCCTTCGTGCTGGTCGCACGGTACGACCTCCTGCCTCCCCGACACGGAGCCCGCCATGACTGACGCCCCCAACGCACAGTCCTCCGGCGGCTTCGCGCCACTGAGGCGCCCGGTCTTCGCTGTGCTGTGGGCGGCCACCGTGCTCGGCAACACCGGCAGCTTCATGCGCGATGTCGCCAGCGCGTGGCTGGTCACCGACCTCTCCGCCTCCCCCGCCGCCGTCGCCGCGGTGCAGGCCGCCGGCATGCTGCCGATCTTCCTGCTGGCGATCCCGGCCGGCGTGCTGTCCGACATTCTCGACCGGCGGAAATTCCTCATCGCCATCCAGTTCCTGCTCGGCTCGGTCAGCCTGACCTTGCTGATCCTCGCCCATAGCGGGCTGATGACCGTGACCGCCCTGATCGCGCTGACCTTCGTGGGCGGCATCGGCGCGGCGCTGATGGGGCCGACCTGGCAGTCCATCGTGCCCGAGCTGGTGCCGCGCAGCGAACTCAAGAGCGCGGTCGCGCTCAACTCGCTCGGCATCAACATCGCCCGCTCCATCGGCCCGGCGGTCGGCGGCGTGCTGCTCGCCGCCTTCGGCGCCGCGCTCACCTATGGCGCGGATGTCGCGAGCTACATCATCGTGATCGCCGCGCTCATTTGGTGGAAGCGCCCGCCAACCGCGCAGGATGAACTCTCCGAGCGCTTCTCGGGCGCCTTCCGCGCCGGGCTGCGCTATGCCCGCTCCAGCCGCGAGCTGCATGTCGTGCTGCTGCGCGCGGCGGTGTTCTTCGCCTTCGCCAGCGCGGTCTGGGCGCTGCTGCCGCTGGTGACGCGCGAACTCCTCAAGGGCGACGCCGCCTTTTACGGCCTGCTGCTCGGCTCGGTCGGCGCCGGGGCCATCCTCGGCGCGCTGGCGCTGCCCAAGCTGCGCACCATTCTCGATGCCGACGGGCTGATGCTGGCAAGCGCCATCCTCACCGCCCTCGCCGCCGCCGCGCTGGCGCTGGCGCCGCCGCAATGGCTGGCGATCGCGATCCTGCTGGCGATGGGCGGGGCGTGGATCGTGGCACTGACCACGCTCAACGCCACCGCGCAGGCGATCCTGCCGAACTGGGTGCGCGGGCGCGCGCTCGCGGTCTATCTCACCGTGTTCAACGGCGCGATGGCCGGCGGTTCGCTGGGCTGGGGCTTCATCGCGCAGGAGATCGGCCTTTCCGCGACGCTGCTGATCGCCGCCGCCGGCCTGGTGCTGGCCGGGCTGGTCGCCCACCGCATCCGCCTGCCGACGGGCGAGTCCGACCTCGCCCCCTCCAATCACTGGCCCGAGCCGCTGCTCGCCGAGCCGGTGGCGGGGGATCGCGGCCCGGTGCTGATCCTGGTCGAGTACCATGTCGCGCGCGAGGATCACGCGGCCTTCCTCAGGGTGCTGAACCGGCTCTCCCATGCCCGGCGCCGCGATGGCGCCTATAATTGGGGCGTGACCGAGGATGCGGCCGACCCGGAAATCCTGGTGGAATGGTTCATGGTGGAAAGCTGGGCCGAGCATCTGCGCCAGCACCGCCGCGTCTCCCATGCCGATGCCGACGTGCAGCAGGAGGTCCGCGCCTTCCACCGCCACGAGACCGGCCCGGTGGTGCGCCACCTGCTCGCGACCCACGGCCGCCAGACGCCGCTGTTGTGAACCATTCTAATAATCTACTAAATAAGTTGACAATCGCCGGCCACCCCGGCATGGTTGCCTCATCGGTCGGGAGCGCGCTTGGCTCCCCCGGTCGCGGGATTTGAGCCCGGCAGCTTGCACCGCGTCATCAATTGCTAAAGCGCCACGGTGTCGTGGTCGGGTCGTTCAAACCGCGCCTTTGAGGAGGCTGACATGACCGCCACGCGACTTAAACCGATGTGTTGTCCCTGCTGCTGACGGCGCCGCGCCGTCCTTCGCTTTTGCCATGCAGCCCTGCCGGATCGATGCGCCTCGCGCGCCGCCGGCGACCGGGATAATCCGACATGACCCCTTTCGATTCCCATGCCGCGGGCGAGCCCCGGCTCGACGATATCCTCGCCGACCCGCTGGTCGCGCTGGTGCTGAAGCGCGACCGGCTCGACGCCCGCGAGGTGGCGCAGACGCTGGCGCGCGAACAGCGCCGGCTGCAGCACAGCCTCTCCCGGCGCCCGGCCGCCCTGTCGCTGGCGGCGTAGCCTCAGGCTGCGTCGGCCCGTGCCGGGGCGCCCCCGGCGCGGATCGCGGCGATATTGGCGCGGTAGCCCTCGATCCCGCCCTTAAACACCGCCGAGCCCGCCACCAGCACGTCCGCCCCGGCCGCGACGCAACGCGCCCCGGTCTGCGGATTGACCCCGCCGTCGATCTCCAGATGGATCGGCCGCTCGCCGATCATGGCGCGCAGCCGCTCCACCTTGGGCAGCACGTCGGGAATGAAGGCCTGCCCGCCGAAGCCGGGATTGACGGTCATGGCGAGGATCAGGTCCACCTTGTCGAGCACATAGGCCACCGCGCTTTCCGGCGTCGCCGGATTCAGCGCCACGCCCGCCTTGCAGCCGAGCCCGCGAATGACCTGAAGGCAGCGGTCGAGATGGTCCGTTGCCTCGGCCTGCACGGTGATGATGTCGGCCCCCGCCTTGGCGAAGGCTTCGAGATAGGGCTCCACGGGAGAAATCATCAGATGCACGTCGAACACCTTGTCGGTGTGCGGGCGCATCGCCTTGATGACATCGGGGCCGAAGGTGATGTTCGGCACGAAATGCCCGTCCATCACGTCGAGATGGATCCAGTCCGCGCCCGCCGCCACGACGTCGCGCACCTCCTCGCCGAGGCGCGCGAAGTCGGAAGCCAGCATGGACGGGGCGATGAGCGGGGTGGTCATGGCGGTCTCCTGTCACGGTGCCGGCCTCTCCCCCGTCGGGGAGAGGAAAGGGTCAACGAGGTCTCAGCGGCGGGTAGCTGTCGATGCCGCCGGAGAACACCCGGCTGGCGAGAATGTCCGCCGCCTCCAGCGTGATCAGGTCGTCGCGGCTCACCGGGATCTCGCTGGCGAACAGCCGGTTGGCCTGCCGCAGCCGCGCGCGGTCCAGCGCGTTGCGGATCGAGCGGCCATTGGCGAAATGCGGCTGCGCCGTACGCAGCTCGATATAACGCGCGAACGCCGCTTCCGCCTCCGGGCTCATGACATAGCCCATGCCGTCGAGCAGCCGCCCGCCGATCGCCGCCAGCTCGTCCCCGGAATAGTCCGGGAAGTCGATATGATGCGCCACGCGCGAGCGGAAGCCGGGATTGGCGGTGAAGAAGCGCTCCATGCGGTCGCCATAGCCGGCGAGGATCACCACGAGGTCGTCGCGCTGGTTCTCCATCACCTGCAGCAGGATCTCGATCGCCTCCTGCCCGTAATCGCGCTCGTTCTCGGGCCGGTAAAGGTAATAGGCCTCGTCGATGAACAGCACGCCGCCCATCGCCTTCTTGAGGATTTCCTTGGTCTTGGGCGCGGTGTGGCCGATGTACTGGCCGACTAGATCGTCGCGCGTCACGGTCACGAGATGGCCTTTGCGCACATAGCCGAGCCTGTGCAGGATTTCCGCCATGCGCAGCGCCACCGTGGTCTTCCCGGTGCCGGGATTGCCGGTGAAGCTCATATGCAGCGTCGGGCTGGAAGCCCCGAGCCCGAATCGCGCGCGGGCGCGGTCGACCAGCAGCAGCGCGGCGATCTCGCGCAGCCGGCTCTTCACCGGCGCGAGGCCCACCAGGTCGCGGTCCAGCTCGTCGAAGATGTCGGCGAGGCCCGAGCGGGCGAATTCGGCGCGGAAGTCGATGCGCTCGTCCGCCTCGGCCGGGCGCGGCTCGTCGGTGATGGCATCCATGGCAGCGCTCCTTCACGCGAGGGGAGAAAAGGGCCGGCCCGGCGTGCGGTTCCGGGCCGGCCTGCCGCGGCGGGGGAGGAATGGGATCCACCGCGGGCGAGTTGGTCTGGGAAGCCGCGGCTTCCGATCCGTCAGTAGCGGGCGCCCTCCGGCCTCTGGGCCGCATAGGAGCGCGTGGTGTAGCGGATGGCGCGGCCGTCAACCTCCTGCCGCTCCAGCGCGAAGCCGGGCTCGTCGGCCGGGCGGTCGGTGAGGAAGGACAGGCGCAGCGATTCCCAGGTGTGGGTCGAATCGAAGGCGCTGATGCGGATGTAGTTCCGCCCGCCATAGGCCTTGCGGCATTCGTTCAGCTCGAACATGACGCCGGCGGCGTCCTTCACATCGAACATCGGCATGCCCCACATTTCCCAATAGGTGTTGCGGGGGTGCGGGTCGTCGGTGAACTCGATGTTCACCGCCCATCCCTTGTCGATGCAGTACTGGACCTGCCGGGCGATCTGCTCGTCGGTGAGGTCGGGCAGGAAGGAGAAGGCTCCCTGGGTGAGGCGCATGGTGGTGTCTCCTAAATGGGGGGTCGGTTCCCCGCCGCCGTCGGCGCGCGATGACGGCGGGGCGGAAAAGCGCGGCTCACTCCGCCGCGGTCACTCGGCAGCCGTCACCTGCGGCACGAAGTCGGGCGTGTCGGTCGACGAGTAGTTGAAGGTCACGTCCTTCCACACATCCAGCGCCTGGCGTAGCGGCAGGCAGTGGCGGGCGGCGGCCTTCAGGATTTCCGGGCCCTCATTGACGATGTCGCGGCCCTCGTTGCGGGCGAAGATCATCGCTTCCAGCGCGACACGGTTCGCGGTGGCGCCGGCCTGGATGCCCATCGGGTGGCCGATGGTGCCGCCGCCGAACTGCAGCACCACATCCTCGCCGAGCAGGTCGATGAGCTGGTGCATCTGGCCGGCATGAATGCCGCCGGAGGCCACCGGCATCAGCTTGCGGGTCGAGGCCCAGGGCTGGTCGAAGAAGATGCCGTGGGCGAGGTTCTGCGGCACGAAATCCTCGCGGCACAGATCGTAATAGCCCTTGGTGGTGTGGGGGTCGCCCTCCAGCTTGCCGACCACCGTTCCGGCATGGATGTGGTCGACGCCGGCAAGGCGCATCCACTTGGTGATGACCCGGAACGACACGCCATGCGCCTTCTGCCGGGTGTAGGTCGAGTGGCCGGCGCGGTGCAGGTGCAGGATCATGTCGTTGCGCCGCGCCCACTTCGCCATGGACTGGATCGCGGTGTAGCCGATGATCAGGTCGATCATCACGATGCTGGAGCCGAGCTGCTTGGCGAATTCGGCGCGCTCGTACATGTCCTCCATGGTGCCGGCGGTGATGTTGAGATAGGTGCCCTTCACCTCGCCGGTCGCGGCCTGCGCCTTGTTCACCGCCTCCATGCAGTAGAGGAAGCGGTCGCGCCAGTGCATGAAGGGCTGCGAGTTGATGTTCTCGTCGTCCTTGGTGAAGTCGAGCCCGCCCTTCAGCGCCTCATAGACCACGCGGCCGTAATTGCGGCCGGACAGGCCGAGCTTGGGCTTCACCGTCGCGCCCAGCAGCGGGCGGCCGAACTTGTCGAGCCGCTCGCGCTCCACCACGATGCCGGTGGCCGGGCCGTCGAAGGTCTTGATGTAGGCGACCGGCAGCCGCATGTCCTCGAGGCGCAGCGCCTTGAGCGGCTTGAAGCCGAACACGTTGCCGATGATCGAGGCCGAGAGGTTCGCGATCGAGCCCGGCTCGAACAGGTCGAGGTCGTAGGCGATATAGGCGAACCAGCTCTCCGGCGAGTTCGGCACCGGATCGACCCGGTAGCACTTGGCGCGGTACTTGTCGCAGGCGGTCAGCCGGTCGGTCCACACCACCGTCCATGTCGCCGTCGAGCTTTCCCCGGCCACCGCCGCCGAGGCCTCGATCGGGTCGACGCCGTCCTGCGGGGTGATGCGGAACACCGCGATCACGTCGGTGTCCTTCGGCTCGTAATCGGGCTGCCAGTAGCCCATCTTGCGGTATTCCATGACGCCGGCGCTGTAGCGGTCGCGCTTGGCTTCGGTCGGCACCTTTTCGATCGCGTTCATCGATCTCGCTCCGGTTGAATGTCGGGTATGGTTTTCCCGTTGACGCGCAACAGGGGTCGCGCGCCTTGGCTGTTCGCCTGATGTTTCGTGTCTTCCCGCCGGGCGCTCCGCCCGGCTCAGCCCATCATTCCGCCGCCACCCGCACGCCGCCGATCACCGGATCGAGCGCGCCCGAGGCATAGCGCTTGGCCATCGCCGCGAGCGGCAGCACCTTGATCTTCGAGGCCTGCCCAGCGGTGCCGAACTGCTCGAACCGCTCCCGGCACAGATCGCGCATCGCGTCCATGGCGGGTTTCAGGAACTGGCGCGGGTCGAATTCGGATGTCGAACCCACCGCCACCTTGCGGAACTGCGCGGTCATGGCGAGCCGGCAGTCGGTATCGATATTGACCTTGCGCACGCCGTGGCGGATGCCGCGTACGATCTCCTCCACCGGCACGCCCCAGGTCTGGGGCATCTCGCCTCCCGAGGCATTGAACAGGTCCTGCAGCGCCTGCGGCACCGAGGAGGAGCCGTGCATCACCAGATGGATGTTCGGCAGCCGGCGGTGAATTTCCTCGATCACGTTCATGGCGAGGATGTCGCCATCCGGCTTGCGCGAGAATTTATAGGCGCCGTGCGAGGTGCCCATGGCGATGGCGAGCGCGTCGACCTTGGTGGCGGCGACGAACTCGACCGCCTGGTCGGGATCGGTGAGCAACTGGTCGTGGCTGAGCGCGCCTTCCGCGCCGTGCCCGTCCTCCTGCTCCCCGGCCCCGCTCTCCAGCGAGCCGAGCACGCCCAGTTCGCCCTCGACCGAGGCGCCGACCCAGTGCGCGGCATCCACCACGCGGCGGGTGATCGCGACGTTGTAGTCGTAGTCCGCCGGTGTCTTGGCGTCCTCCTTCAGCGAGCCGTCCATCATCACCGAGGTGAAGCCGTGCTGGATCGCCGAGAGGCAGGTCGCCTCGTTGTTTCCGTGGTCCTGATGCATGCAGATCGGGATGGCGGGGTACATCTCGGTCAGCGCGTCGATCATCCGCGAGAGCATGATGTCGCCGGCATAGGAGCGCGCGCCGCGGCTCGCCTGCATGATGACCGGGGCATCGACCGCGATGGCGGCCTCCATGATCGCGATGCCCTGCTCCATATTGTTGATGTTGAAGGCGGGGACGCCATAGCCCTGCTCGGCCGCGTGGTCGAGAAGCTGGCGAAGGGTGATACGGGCCATGTTCTCTCTCCTCAGGCGCAGGTCAGGATGTCGCAGGCGGCATCGACCACCGCCTCGGCGGTGATGCCGAAATGCGCGTAGAGTTCGGGCGCGGGCGCCGAGGCGCCGAAGCCGGTCATGCCGACAAAGGCGCCGCGCTCGCCGATCCAGCGGTCCCAGCCGAGCCGCGCGGCGGCCTCGATGGCCACGCGGGGGGCAGTGCCGAGAACCCCTTTCCGGTACTCCGGGCTCTGCTGCTCGAACAGCTCCCAGCACGGCATCGACACCACCGCCGCCTCGACCCCGCGCGCCGCCAGCATGTCGGCAGCCTTCAGCGCGATCTCGACCTCCGAGCCGGTGGCCAGCAACGTCACGTCGCGCCAGCGCGTCGGCTTCCTGATCACATAGGCGCCGCGGGCGGTGAGGTTGTCCTCCGTGTAGTCGGCACGAAGCGTCGGCAGGTTCTGCCGCGACAGCGCGAGCACCGAGGGCGTGTTCTCGGCATGCAGCGCCACCTGCCAGGCTTCCAGCGTCTCCACCGCGTCGGCGGGGCGGAACACGTAGAGGTTCGGCGTCGCCCGCAGCATGGCGAGATGCTCGACCGGTTGGTGCGTCGGCCCGTCCTCGCCGAGCCCGATGGAATCGTGGGTCAGCACATAGATGGTGCGCAGTCCCATCAGCGCGGAGAGCCGCATGCCGCCGCGCATATAGTCGGAGAACACCAGGAAGGTGCCGCCATAGGGGATGAAGCCGCCATGCAGCGCGAGCCCGTTCATCACCGCGCTCATCGCGTGCTCGCGAATGCCGTAATGGATGTAGCGGCCGGCATATTTGCACGGCGCGATCGAGCCCAGCCCCTTGGTCAGCGTCAGGTTGGAATGGGCGAGGTCCGCCGAGCCGCCAATGGTCAGGTCGGTCGCCGCGTTGATCACGGTGAGCGCCATCTCCGAGGCCTTGCGGGTCGCGACCTTCGGCGCCTCCTCGATCAGCAACCGCTTATAGGCGTCCAGCGTCTCGTCGAACGCGGCCGGCAACTCGCCGGAAATCGCCGCCTCGAAGGCGCCGCGCTGCTCGCTGGCGGAGAGCCGCGCCTGCCAGGCCTCGCGCGCCTGCCGGCCACGTTCGGCGATCTTGGTGAAGGCGGCGCGCACGCCGGCCGGCACCTCGAAGGGCGGGTGATGCCAGCCGAGGAACTCGCGCGCCGCCGCGATCTCCTCCGCCCCGAGTGGGGCGCCATGCACGCCCTCGGTGCCCGACTTGTTGGGCGCGCCATAGCCGATCGTGGTGCGGCAGGCGATCAGCGAGGGCTTCTTGGTGTTGCGCGCCTTGGCGATGGCGTCGATCAGCGTGTGGTGGGCGTGGCCGTCGGCGCGGTGCACGTCCCAGCCCGCCGCCTCGAAGCGCGCGAGCTGGTCGGTGGAGGTCGACAGCGAGGTCGGCCCGTCGATCGAGATGCCGTTATCGTCCCACAGCACGATCAGCTTGCCGAGCTTCAGGTGTCCCGCGAGGTCGATCGCCTCGTGGGAGATGCCCTCCATCAGGCAGCCGTCGCCGGCGATGACATAGGTGTAGTGGTCCACCAGATCGTCGCCGAAGCGCGCATTCAGCATGCGCTCGGCCAGCGCCAGGCCGACCGCCGTGGTCAGCCCCTGCCCGAGCGGGCCGGTGGTGGTCTCCACCCCGAGCGTGTGTCCATATTCCGGGTGGCCGGCGGTGGTGGCGCCGAACTGGCGGAAGTTCTTGAGCTGGTCGATGCCCATGTCCTCGAAGCCCAGCAGGTGATGCAGCGCATAGAGCAGCATCGAGCCATGGCCGGCCGAGAGCACGAAGCGATCGCGGTCCGCCCAGCGCGGGCGGGTCGGGTCGATCTTCATGAAGCGGGTGAACAGCACGGTCGCGGCGTCGGCCATGCCCATCGGCATGCCGGGATGGCCGGATTTGGCCTTCTCCACCGCGTCCATGGACAGCGCCCGCAGCGCGTTGGCCATGTCCTCGTAAGGAATTTCGGTCGCGCCCTCATAGGGGCAGATCACCGGAACCGTGGTCTTGGTGAGCATGTCTTCCTCCCGGTTCATGCCGCGCGCCGCTTCTTGTCGACGAGGTTGAGGATCATCGGCGTGAGAATGAGCTGCATCGCGATGTCGAGCTTGCCGCCCGGAATGACGATGGAGTTGGCGCGGCTCATCCACGAGCCCTGGATCATCGAGAGCAGGTAGGGGAAGTCGATCCCGCGCGGGTTCATGAAGCGGATCACCACGATGGATTCGTCCGCCGTCGGTATCCAGCGCGCGATGAACGGGTTGGAGGTGTCCACCGTCGGCACGCGCTGGAAGTTGATGTCGGTATGGGTGAACTGCGGACAGATATAGTTCACGTAATCGGGCATGCGCCGCAGGATGGTGTCGGTCACCGCCTCGGTGGAATAGCCGCGATGGGCGCGGTCGCGATGGATCTTCTGGATCCATTCGAGATTGATCACCGGCACCACGCCGATCTTGAGGTCGGCATAGCGCGCGACATCGATATTGCCGCTCGCCACCGCCCCGTGCAGTCCCTCGTAAAACAGCAGGTCGGTCGGGGTCGGGATCGGCTCCCATTCGGTGAAGGTGCCCGGCGCGCCGCCATATTCGGCGGCCTCCTTCTCGTCATGAACATAGTGCCGGACCTTGCCGGTGCCGGTCTGGGAATAGCTGCGGAACGTCTCCTCCAGCTCCTCGAACAGGTTCGAATCGGGTCCGAAATGGCTGTAGTGATTGTTTCCGCGCGCGGACTCGTCCGCCATCATCGCGCGCATCTGCGCCCGGTCGTAGCGATGGAAGGCGTCGCCCTCGATATAGGCCGCGGTGACATGCTCGCGCCGGAAGATCTGCTCGAAGATGCGCCGCACCGAGGTGGTGCCCGCGCCCGAGGAGCCGGTGACGGAGATGATCGGGTGATGGATCGACATGTCCTTCCCCCTCACGCGCGCAGGAGGCCGCGCCGGCCGAACAGCGGCGAGCGCTCCGGCATGGCGGACGAATCGAGGTGGTAGCGGGCGATGCGCTCGACCTCGCCGCGCGAGCCGAACACCAGCGGCACGCGCTGGTGCAGGTGCGTCGGCTGGAGGCTGAGGATCGGCTGGCGCCCGTCGGTGGCCGCGGCCCCGGCCTGTTCCATCAGGAACGCCACCGGGTTGGCCTCGTAGACCAGCCGCAGCCGGCCGTGCTGATACCCCTTGCGGGCGTCGCCGGGATAGAGATAGACGCCGCCGCGCGCGAGGATGCGATAGGCATCCGCGACCATGGAGGCGATCCAGCGCGTGTTGAAATCCTTTCCACGCGGGCCATCGGCCCCCGCCTGGCAGTCCTCGACATAGTAGCGGATCGAGCTGTCCCAATGTCGGGCATTGGAGGCGTTGATGGCGTATTCCGCGGTCTCGTGCGGCACGCTCGCGCCCGGCTGCGCCAGCAGGAAACGGCGGGTGGCGCGCTCCAGCAGGAAGATCTGCGTGCCCTCGCCGAGCGTGAGCACCAGCGCGACCTGCGGCCCGTAGATCAGGAAGCCCGCCGCGAGCTGGGCCGTGCCCGGCTGCAGCAGCGAGTGCGGCCCGATATGGGGCAGGATCGAGAAAATCGTGCCGATCGAGGCGTTGCTGTCGATGTTCGAGGAGCCGTCCAGCGGATCGACCGCGACCGCCAGCAGGCCGTCCGGGTTCAGCGCATAGGGCTCGTCGGCCTCCTCGGAGCCGAGCAGCGCGACCGGCGCCCGGCCGAGCGCCTCGCGCACCATGGTGTCGGCGATGACGTCCAGTTCCTTCTGGCTGTCGCCGTCCTCGTGATAGCCGCGGACCGTGGCCATGGACCCGGCCAGCGAGCCGGCGGCGACCAGCTCGGAAATCGCGGTGCCGGCCTGCGCCAGCGCCAGCACGCTCTCCCCCACCGCCCCGCGCAGCGGATCGGCTCCGGCCCACCCCGAAAGGTGGTCCTGCAATGTCTTGTGACTCATGGCGTTTCCCCAGTTTTTAAAGGTTCTTCGACCCTGTGGCGTGTCGTTTCCGTTGTGCCTTCGAGTGGGGGACCCGAAGCGGCGGACGCCTTTTTGTTGAGCTGACTGTGCCCGAGTTGTGTGCGTAAGGAAATTCGAATATTCTTTTCCCAGACTTCAATTTATCTGAAGAAGCACTTTCCATGCGTAATGCCACGCTCAAGCAGCTCCGCGCCGTCGCCGCCGTGGTCGAGACCGGCACCGTGACCGCCGCCGCCAAGCGGCTGAACGTCACCCCGCCGGCCGTCACCATGCAGGTCCAGCTTCTGGAGGAGATGCTCGGCGTGCCGCTGCTGGAGCGCACCGGCGAGCGCTTCCACCCCAGCGCCGCCGGCCGCGAGGTGCTGGCGGCGGTCTCGCGCATCGAGCACGCGCTCGGCGATTGCAGCGCCGCGCTCGATGCGATGAAGGGGCTGAACGCCGGGCGGGTGACGGTCGGCATCGTCTCCACCGCCAAATATTTCGCGCCCAACGCGCTCGGCGCCTTCGCGCGCACCCATCCCGGCATCGAGGTGGCGCTGCTGGTCGGCAATCGCGAGGAGATGATCACGGCGTTGCGCGGCGACGTCATCGATGTCGCGATCATGGGCCGCCCGCCCATGGACATGACGGTCGAGCAGCATCTCCTGGGCCCGCACCCCCATGTGATGATCGCGCCGGTCGATCATCCCCTGCTCGGCCGGCGCGTGTCGCCTTTGGCGCTGGCGGGCATGAAGTTCCTGGTGCGCGAACCGGGCTCTGGCACGCGCGGGCTGATGGAGCGGTTCTTCCAGGGCGCCGGCATCGAGCCGCGCATCGCCATGGAGATCGGCTCCAACGAGACCATCAAGCAGGCGGTGATGGCCGGGCTCGGCCTGTCCTTCATCTCCGCGCACACCGTGGCGGCGGAGATCGCCGACGGCCGGCTGGCGATCCTCGATGTCGAGGGCCTGCCGGTGGTGCGGCAATGGTATGTGGTCAAGCGCTCGGCCAAGCGGCTCACCCCGCCGGCGGAGGCGATCGCGGAATTCCTCGGCCGGCGCGGCTCGGAATTCCTGCCGGACGTGCCGGTCCCCGGCCGTGTCGACGCCGCCGACGACGGGGAAGAATAGCCGGCTATCTGCAATCTAGAGGAAGGCGGTCGCCAGCGCCGGCGAGCCTTCCAGCGCGTGCGCCATGTATTCCAGCGCGCCGCGCACCCTCGAGCGGTCCACCGGCCCGCCCAGGCACACCCGCGCGGCTTCCGGCGGGGCACCGTCGACGGTGAACACGTCGCTCGCCACCACGCCGATGCCGGTCGCCTGCATGTGCCCGACAAAGGCCGAGCGCGTCCACGGCTCGGGCAGTTCCACCCAGAGATTGAAGCTCATCGGGTCGGCGCGGAAGCTGCCGGCCGGCAAGATCTCCGCAGCCAGCAGCTGGCGCGCGCCCGTCTCGGCGCGGATGAAGCGCAGCAGCGTGTCGGCGGTGCCATCCTCGATCCAGCGCGTCGCCAGCGCGACGGTGAGCGGCGAGGCCATGACATTGGCGGCGCGCAGCGCGGCGGCGAAGGGCCAGCCGCTGCGCGCGTCCGGCACCACGACATAGGCCGTGCGCAACCCCGCGCCGATGCATTTCGCCAGCCCCGCGACGTGCCAGGTCAGGTCCGGCGCGATGGCGGCGAGCGGGGGCACGCCATGGGCGGGGATGAAGCCATAGGCGTCGTCCTCGATGATCGGCACGTTGAAGCGCCGCGCGACATTGGCGATCGCCGCCCGGCGCGCCTCGGGGATGGTCAGCGTGGTCGGGTTCTGCAGCGTCGGATTGAGGTACAGCGCCTTGGGCGCGCCGGTCCGGCAGGCCTCCGCGAAGGCGTCGGGGTCGATGCCCTCGCCATCCATCGGCAGGCCCTGAAGCCGCAGCCCGAGCTGGGCGGCGATGGAGCGTATGCCGGGATAGGTGATCGCCTCGCACAGCACGGTCTCGCCGGGCCGCGCCAGCAGAGTGAGGATGCCGAGCAGCGCGGGATGCGCGCCGGGCGTGACGAAGATGCGCTCCTGCGAGGGCACCAGCGCGCGCCGGCCCAGCCAGGCGGACGCCGCGTCCTTGTCGGCCGGCGAGCCGCCGAAGCCCTGATAGCGCAGCAGCGCCACCAGGTCGCGGCTTACCTCGGCCAGCCCGTCCTGCATGCGCTCGATCAGGGCCGGGTCGTCCGGCTCGGGCGGCAGATTCATCGAGAGATCGACGATTTCCGCGCGCTCGCCCCGCGACGGCGCGTGGCCCGCCCGGCGCGCGGGCTTGGGCGTGCCGGTCACGAATGTGCCCTGCCCGACCCGGCTTTCCACCAGCCCGCGCTTCTGCGCCTCGACATAGCCGCGCGCCACGGTGGTGAAATCGACCCCGATCCGCTCCGCCAGCCGGCGCTGCGGCGGCAGCCGGTCGCCGAGCGTGAGCCGTCCGGCCCTGATGTCCTCCTCCATCAGATCGGCGATGGCGAGGTAGCGCGGCTTGTCGGAAAGGGCGAGGTCGGGTGTCCAGTCGGCCATGGCGTCACATGTCGGTAGCGGGGGCGGCGCAGCGGTAGCGGGACGCCGGCGGTCGAATTGTATGTATAATGTTGCATCGCGTCCTTGTCACCTATGGCGCGGTGCTTGCTTGGATCTTCCCACAGGTCCGAAAACGCCGCCCTTCGGCCAGCCTGCTCCAATTCCGTGCAGATGCGGGTTTCGACCGCCGCGAACTACGGGTTTCTGCTTAGTTTGGATGCAGAACCGACCTCAGCTTTGACTACATTATCGACTGTACAATGATTGTATATTGATGATTGATATTAGCAGTCAATGACGGCATTGACTGCATGCACACGGTGCGTGCCGATCCAGCGATCCCATCCCCGAGGAGACCGCCATGCCCGCCGTTACCGCCCCCGCCCATCAGAAGGGCGACTACCTCGTCGATTACGAGGAAAAGAAGTTCGAGGACGTCAAGGCCGCTCCCGGCGAGAAGGCCCTTGTCACCTTCCACACCGTCGCCTTCGAGGGCTCGATCGGGCTGGTCAACCTGCTGCAGGCCTCGCGCCTGATCCAGAAGGGCTTCGAGACCTCCGTGCTGCTCTACGGCCCCGGCGTCACGCTCGGCGTGCAGCGCGGCTTCCCCAAGCTCGGCGACGAGGCCTTCCCCGGCCACCTCAACTTCAACAACCGCATCGAGAAGATCCTGAAGGACGGCGGCAAGGTCTATTGCTGCCGCTTCGCGCTTCAGGCGCTCTATGGCCATGGCGAGGGCTCGCTGATCCCCGGCATCATCCCGATCAGCCCGCTCGACGTGCTGGACATCGTGCTGCTGCACCGCCGCGAGAACGCGTTCATCCTCGACACCTGGACGCTCTGACGGCCGGCCACTCGGAAGGGAGGCCGCCATGGCCGACAACACTGCCAAGCGCATCGATACGGCCAAGCGCATCGTCCGCGCCGCCGCCGTCCAGATCGCCCCGGACCTCGACAGCCTGGAAGGCACGCTCACCCGCGTGCTCGCCGCGCTCGACGAGGCGGCGGGCAAGGGCGCCGGCCTGGTGGTCTTCCCCGAGACCTTCGTGCCCTGGTACCCGTATTTCTCCTTCGTCTATCCCCCGGTGCTCACCGGCGCCGAGCATCTCCGGCTTTATGAGAACGCCGTCGTGGTGCCCGGCCCGGTGACGGAGGCGGTTGCCGCGAGCGCCCGCCGGCTCGGCGTGGTGGTGGTGCTGGGCGTCAACGAGCGCGACCACGGCTCGCTCTACAACTCCCAGCTGGTGTTCGACGCCGACGGCTCGCTGAAGCTCAAGCGCCGCAAGATCACCCCGACCTTCCATGAGCGGATGATCTGGGGCCAGGGCGACGGCGCCGGGCTCAAGGTGGTGGACACAAGCGTCGGCCGCGTCGGCGCGCTGGCCTGCTGGGAGCACTACAACCCGCTTGCCCGCTACGCGCTGATGGCCCAGCACGAGGAAATCCACGTCGCGCAGTTCCCCGGCTCGCTGGTCGGGCCGATCTTCGCCGATCAGATCGAGGTGACGATCCGCCACCACGCGCTGGAGAGCGGCTGCTTCGTGGTCAACTCCACCGGCTGGCTCACCGACGAGCAGATCGCCCGCATCTCGCCCGACGAGAGGCTGCGCAAGGCTCTCACCGGCGGCTGCATGACCGCGATCATCTCGCCCGAAGGCAGCCATGTCGTGCCCCCGCTCACCTCCGGCGAAGGCATCCTGATCGCCGATCTCGACCTGTCCCTCATCACCAAGCGCAAGCGGATGATGGATTCGGTCGGCCATTACGCCCGCCCCGAATTGCTCAGCCTGAACCTCGACAACCGCCCGACCGCGCCAATGCGTGCCGTGGAGACCTTCCCCATTTTTGCCGGGAGCGACCTCGATGAAACCGATGGACCTGACCAGCGAGATTCAGCCGCTGCCGACGGAACGGCTGATCAACGAATTGCAGTCCTACGGGGTAAGGCTGGTTGATCCGCGCGCCGGCGCCGAGAGCCGGCGTGGCGGGGCAGGCCCTTCCGACCACAAGGCGATGACCATTGACGGCATGACCGTCATGGTCCCCGTCCACACCGCCCCGGCCTTCGAGAGCCCCTATCTGGTCGAGGCGCCCGATGCCTATGGGCGCTCCCGCATCAGTCGCGAGGGGCTGGTGCTGGGCGAGGTCTCGTTCCCGCAGCAGCCGAAATTCTATCGCCTGACCACCGCCGACGGCATCCCCTATTCCAAGATCGCGGTGCTGCACGGGCGCGACGTGCTGGCGACCACCGTGCTGCAGAGCTGCGTCCGCTACCAGAGCCGCACCAAGACCTGCCAGTTCTGCGCCATCGGCCAGTCGCTGGCGGCCGGGCGCACCATCGAGCGCAAGACCCCGGCCCAGCTCGCGGAAGTCGCCAAGGCGGCCGTCGAACTCGACGGCGTCAAGCACATGGTCATGACCACCGGCACCCCGCCGGGCAAGGATCGCGGCGCGGCGATTCTCACCGAGAGCGTGCGGGCCATCAAGGCGGCAGTCGCCCTTCCCATTCAGGCGCAATGCGAGCCGCCGGACGACGATGCGTGGTTCGCCCGCATGCGCGAGGCCGGCGTCGATGCGCTCGGCATGCATCTGGAAGCGGTCACCGAACCCGTCCGCCACCGCATCATGCCCGGCAAGGCTCAGGTCTCGGTGGCGCGCTACTTCACCGCCTTCGAGGCGGCGGTCGCGGTGTTCGGGCGCGGGCAGGTCTCGACCTATATCCTCGCCGGGCTCGGCGACACGCGGGAAGAAATCCTCGACATCTGCCGTCGCCTCACCGCCATCGGCGTCTATCCCTTCGTGGTGCCGTTCGTGCCGATTTCCGGCACGCCGCTGGAGAGCCACCCGACGCCTTCGCCGGCCTTCATGCATTCCATCCTCGGCCCGCTTTCCGGCATGCTGATCGCCACGGGTCTCAAGGCCATCGACGTCAAGGCCGGCTGCGCCAAATGCGGCGCCTGCTCGGCGCTCTCCACCTATGAGCGGCAGAACGCCGGCGCGAGGGCCTGTTCATGATGTTCGAGCCCGAACGCCCGTTCCGGGCCTGCGCCTTCACCGTGAAATACGCCACCGCCCCGTGGGAGCGGGCCGGCGCCGCACGCCTGCGCCGCGCCGTGTTCTGCGAGGAGCAGGGGCTTTTCGACGGCGACGACCGCGACGCGATCGACGACATCGCCACCCCGATCGTCGCGCTGTCGATGCTCGGCGTCGCGGCGGACGAGGTGGTGGGCACGGTGCGCATCCATGAGGAGCACCCCGGCCTGTGGTGGGGCTCGCGCCTCGCCGTGGCGGGCGACTACCGCACCGCCGGCGCGCTTGGCGCGGCGCTGATCCGCATGGCGGTCTCCTCCGCCCATGCCCGCGGCTGCACGCGGTTCCTCGCCAACGTCCAGCGCCAGAACGGCCCGCTGTTCCGCCGCCTGCACTGGAACATCGTGGACGAATTCGAGCTGCACGGCCTGCCGCATCTGCGGATGCAGGCGGACCTTGTCTATTACCCCCCGATCTTCGACGCCGAGACCGGCTTCCACGCCCATGCGCGCAGCAACCATGCGCGCAGCGACGCGACCCGGAGGGCGGCATGATGCAGGGCCCCTTCGACATCCCCGCCCTCGCCCGCATGCTGCGAGAGAGCCGCGCGCTCGGCGCCAAGGCCGACATCGCCACCGCCACCGCCCGGCTCGGCCTATCCGGGCAGAGCACTGTACCCGTGGGCGACGATTGCGCGGCGATCCCGGACGGCGACGGCTACCTGCTGTTCGCCATCGAAGGCTTCATGAACGAGTTTGTCGCCGGCGATCCATGGTTCGCCGGCTGGTGCGGGGCGATGGTCAACATTTCCGACATCGCGGCCATGGGCGGTCGCCCGCTCGCCGTGGTCGACGCGGTGTGGGCCGATGGCGAGGACAAGGCCGCCCCGGTGCTGGACGGCCTGCGCGCCGCCTGCGAACGTTTCGGCGTCCCCGTAGTCGGCGGCCACACCAACATCCGGGCCGATCGCGGCCAGCTCTCGGTCGCCATTCTCGGCCGCGCGAAGAGCCTGCTCACCTCCTTCGACGCCCGCCCGGGCGAGCGGCTGGTCGCCGCCATCGATCTGCGCGGGCGCTACCGCGAACCCTTCTCCAACTGGGAGGCGGCGACCGACGCTCCCGGCAAGCGGCTGCGGGGCGACCTTGAGCTGCTGCCGCGCATCGCCGAGGCCGGTCTGTCGCGCGCGGCCAAGGACATTTCGCAGGGCGGCATCGTCGGCACCGCCGCCATGCTCGCGGAAGGCTCCGGTGTCGGCCTCGCCATCGACCTCGCCGCCATACCCGCGCCGGAGGGCGTCGACCCCGCGCGCTGGCTGATGACATTTCCGAGCTTCGGCTACCTGCTCGCGGTCCGCCCCGAGAATGTGGCCGAGGTCACCGGCCTTTTCGCCGAGCGCGGCATCGCCGCCGCCGATATCGGCGCCATAACCGCCGATCGGCGGGTCACTGTGGCCGATCGGCGGGCCACGGAGCTGGTCTGGGACCTTACCGAGCGGGCCCTGCTCGGCTGCGGGCCGCAGGTTGGGGAGCAGGCGGCATGAACCGGCTGCGCATCGCCATCCTCACCCATTCCACAAATCCGCGCGGCGGCGTGGTCCATGCACTGGAACTCGCCGAAGCGCTGACCGATCTCGGCCACGATCCAGTGGTCCACGCGCCCGATGCCAAGGGCACGGGATTCTTCCGCCCGGCCCGCTGCGGCGTGATGAGCGTCGAGGCCACCCCGTTCAGCGGCGGCATGACCGAAATGGTCGAGACCCGGATCGCCGATTACGTCCGCCATTTCGAGCGCCCCGGAAACCGCCGCTTCGACGTGTTCCACGCCCAGGACGGCATTTCCGGCAATGCGTTGGCAACGCTGAAGAATCGCGGATTGATCACGCGTTTCGCCCGCACCGTGCATCATGTCGACGACTTCTCCTGCGCCCGGCTCTCCGCGCTCCAGCACCGCGCCATCGTGGAAGCCGACGCCCATTTCACCGTCAGCCGCATGTGGCAGGCCGAGCTCGGCGAACGCTACGGGCTCGCGCCTGTCGTGGTCGGCAATGGCGTCGACATCGCCCGTTTCTCGCCCGAGCGGGACGGCAGCGAACCCGCCCTGCGCGCCCGCCTCGGCCTCGGTGCCGGCCCGGTGATCCTCAGTGTCGGCGGCATCGAAGCGCGTAAGAACACGCTACGGCTGCTGGAAGCCTTCGCCCAGTTCCATGTCCTGCACCCGCAGGCACAGCTCGTCATCGCCGGCGGCGCCACCGTGCTCGATCACGAAGCCTATCGAACGGAATTCTTCGCCCGCCTCAAGGCGCTCGGCCTGCCCGCCCACGCGGTGATCGAGACCGGCCCGCTGGCGCAAGCCGACATGCCCACGCTCTACCGCCTCGCCGACCTCCTTGCTTTTCCCTCGATAAAAGAAGGCTTTGGCCTTGTCGTGCTGGAGGCGATGGCGAGCGGCGTGCCGGTCGTGGTCTCCCATGTCGCGCCCTTCACCGAGCACCTCGCCGACGAGGACGTGGTGTGGTGCGACCCGTTCCATGCCGGCTCGATCGCCAACGCCATGGCGACCGCGCTGACCCCCGCGCTCGCTGCGCGTCTGCGCCGC
Source organism: Ancylobacter sp. G4_0304 (assembly GCF_047501495.1). Lineage (NCBI taxonomy): Bacteria > Pseudomonadati > Pseudomonadota > Alphaproteobacteria > Hyphomicrobiales > Xanthobacteraceae > Ancylobacter > Ancylobacter sp. G4_0304. Next base: position 205,258 of record NZ_JAZDRM010000001.1, read on the forward strand.
CGCGGCCCCCTCACAGCGCGCCGCCACGACTGGGCCGACACCGCCCGCGCCCATGTCGCCACCTATGCCCGGCTGCGGGAGAACGCCTATGCCTGAGATGAACTTTCATATCCGCTGGCCCGATGGCACCCCCGAGCGCTGCTACTCGCCCTCGCTGGTCATCAAGGATTATCTCACGCCCGGAGAGAGTTACGGGCTCGACGACTTCCTCGCGCGCAGCCGCACCGCACTCAGCATCGCCAGCGAGCGCGTCAAGGCGCGCTACGGCCACCCCTGCTCGCTCGCGCTCGGCCAGCTCGCCCGCATCGAGGCGGCGGCGAAGCGCTTCTCAAACGCACCCGAACCTCGCGTGACCGTCGAAGCCTTCGACGAGTGAACGCCGGAGACACCGCCATGACCTCCCCCAGCACGCCTCCCCACATCCCCGTTCTCATCGTCGGCGGCGGGCAGGCCGGCCTGTCCACCAGCTATCACCTCCAACAGCGCGGCATCGATCATCTGGTGCTGGAGAAGCACCGGGCGATGCACGCCTGGGCGACGCAGCGCTGGGACAATTTTTGCCTCGTCACGCCGAACTGGCAGTGCGATCTGCCGGGCCATCCCTATGCCGGGCCTGATCCCGACGGCTTCATGAAGAAGGACGAGATCGTCGCCTATCTCGCCGGCTTCCGCGCCACTGTGGCCCCGCCGATCCACGAGGGTGTTACCGTCACCCGTGTTGCAAAGCGCGCGCAGGGCGGGTTCGAGGTCGCGACCTCGGACGGCAGCTACACCGCCGACAAGGTGGTGGTGGCCTCCGGCGGCTATCACCAGCCCGTGGTGCCGCGCATGGCCGAGCGGCTGCCCGGCGCCATCGCTCAGATCCATTCCGCCCAATATCGCAACCCCCAGCAGCTCCCCGAAGGCGCGGTGCTGGTGGTGGGCTCCGGCCAGTCCGGCGCGCAGATCGCCGAGGACCTGCACCTCGCCGGCCGCAAGGTCTATCTCGCGGTCGGCAACGCCCCGCGCTGCGCCCGCTTCTATCGCGGCCGCGACGTCGTCACCTGGCTCGCCGACATGGGCTATTACGACATGTCGGTCGACCAGCACCCGCTACGCGAGGGCGTGCGCGACAACACCAACCATTACGTCACCGGCCGCGATGGCGGGCGCGACATCGACCTGCGCAGATTCGCGCGCGAGGGCATGGAGCTCTATGGCGTGCTGCGCGACTATGACGGACAGGAGCTGATCTTCGACAGCAACCTGACCCAGGCGCTGGACGACGCCGACCGCACCTATAACGGCATCAACGCCGCCATCGACAAGCACATCGCCGAGAACAACATCGAGGCCCCGCCGCCGTCGGTCTATGAGCCGGTCTGGCGCCCCGAAGGCGAGCGCCCGCGCCTGACGCTGGAGGGCTCGGGGATTTCAGCGGTCATCTGGTGCATCGGCTTCCAGCCGGATTTCCGCTGGCTCGACGCCCCCGTGTTCAACGGCGCCGGCCACCCGGTGCATACGCGCGGCGTGACCGGGGTGGAGGGCGTCTACTTCATCGGCCTGCCCTGGCTGCACACCTGGGGCTCCGGCCGCTTCGGCAGCGTCGGGCGCGACGCCGCCTTCATCGTCGACCACATGGCCGCGCGGCTGGAACGGCCCACGCCGCTTCAAGCCGCCGGCTGAAGGAGACCGGAATGAACCTCGCCGTCTCCCCGCAGGACCTGACGATGCGCCTCGATCTGCCGGGCGCGTCCGGCGAGGCGCTCATCCTCGGCATGCCGCATCTCAGCCTCGGCGGCCTGTCCGAGACCTGGCTGATGAAGGAGCTGGGGCATCGCCACTGGCAGATGCTCGCCCGCCTGGCGGGCCGGCCGGTGCCGGATTTCCGCGACGCCGACGGCGCCCCGGTCTACGCCGCCTTCTGCGCCGCCAGCCTCAGCGAAGCCGCGCTGGATTCCTTGCGCGAAAACGATCGACTGGCTATCGCCTCCTCGCTGGTCCGCGCCTCGCGCACCCAGTTCGTCAGCCGCCACGAGTTAACCAGCGGTGGGCGGATGGTGGGACGGATGGAGCTGTGCTCGGTGTTCGTGAAGCGCGCGGTGCCGGGGCGCAACCGCTCCGCCGCGCGCCTCGCGCTCGATCTGTTCCCCGAGCCGGCGCGCTTCGAGCCGGCCGACACCGCCGCCCTCGCCGCCCGCCTGCGTCGTGACGACTGGGACCGGCATTTCGGCTTCTCGCGCCACGAGGCGCTGATTGGAGGGGAGCCCCGCCGCCTCGTCACACGCCCCTGCCCCCGGCAGGATTTCAACGGTGCGGAATTCCTCTATTTCGCGTCGTTCCAGGCGCTGGTCGACCGGGCGGAATGGGAGCTGCTGGGCGACGAGGTGCAGGCCCTGCCGACGCTGGCGCGCGACATCGTGTTCTACGGCAATATCGAGATCGGCGAGCGTATCGCCGTCGACGTTCTCGCCGTGCACGAGGCGCCGGGACGCTGCGCCCACTGGTGCCGCATCAGCAGGCTGGCTGATGGCGAGCGCCTGGCCGACGTGTTCACCCGCAAGGGCGCGGCTCGCTGACGCTCATTCCCGAAAGGGTGCGGCCGCAGTCAGGTGGCCCGTTCCGCGCCATCGGCCGTGACCGCTCGGACGATGCCCGAGGGCTCCTGACATATGCCCGCTGGGCATTTTGGTGGACGTCGGCTTCACTTTTCGGCCATGACGGCACGCCCCTCGGAGCGCGGAGAGGGATTTTTCCCGAAAGATCAGCAAATTAACAGCCATGTACGTCGGCCACATATCGCAGGCGCGAAAAACCCGGTAGCAGGTTAGACTGTCTCGACAGTATCGATGCCCTCGTCTTACCATCACGCGCCTTTGCCCGTGGAGTGCCGCCCGCACAATCCAGGTCACTGGCTTGAGCGGCGCCGCGTTCGCCAAGTGGATAGTTGAATGGAATTCTCTCGCAGTCCCGCCCCGCCGGTTCCAGAGGCTGCTCGGCAGGGCAATGCGACTCCGCGTATCCTGATGTACAGCCACGACACCTACGGGCTCGGGCACATCCGGCGGACGCGCGCCATCGCCAATGCGCTGGTGGCGGCACATGGCAACCTGTCCGTTCTCATCATCTCCGGCTCTTCGCTCGCCGGCAGCTTCAACTTCGCGCCCGGCATCGACTTCGTGCACGTACCCGGCATCGCCAAGAGCGAGAACGGCGACTATGCCAGCGCCACGCTGCGCCTCGATGTGGCCGAGGTCACCGCGATCCGCGAACAGCTGATCCGCCAGACCGCCGAGGCATTCCGCCCGGACATCTTCATCGCCGACAAGGAGCCCGCCGGCTTCCGCGGCGAGCTAGTGCCCTCGCTCAAGCTGATGGGCAATATGGGCACGCGGCGCATCATCGGCATTCGCGACGTGTTGGACGGGCCGGAGATCATCCGCTCCGAATGGCACGACAAGGGCGCCATCCGCGTCATGACCGACCATTACGACGACGTGCTGGTCTACGGCCCGGAAGAGTTCTATCGCCCGCTCGACGGCATCCCGCTGCCCGCCGAGATGCGCTCGCGCATCGTCTATACCGGCTATCTGCGCCGCTCCGTGCCCGGCGGCATCGCCTCGATGCGCTACCCGCGCTCGACCAAGGAGCCGTTCATCCTCGTCACCACCGGCGGCGGCGCCGACGGTGCGGGGCTGATCGACTGGGTGATTTCGGCCTATGAGGCCGATCCCGGCATCCCCCTGCCCTCGGTGATCGCCTTCGGCCCGTTCCTGTCCAATACCCAGCGCGCCAATTTCATGGCCCGCATCGACCGGCTGCCCAAGATCGACACCATCATGTTCGATCCCAAGATCGAGCGGCTGATGAACCGTGCCTCGGCGGTGGTCGCCATGGGCGGCTACAACACGTTCTGCGAGATCCTGTCCTTCGATAAGCCGGCGCTTCTGGTGCCGCGCTCGCGCCCCCGGCTCGAACAGACCATCCGTGCCGCCCGCGCCGCCGAGCTCGGCCTGGTGCGCATGCTCGCCGACCCGATGGAGACGGGCGCCACCTTGCGCGACCCGCTGGTGATGGCCCGGGCGCTCACGGCGCTTGCCGACCAGAAGCGTCCCTCGGAAGCGGCGATGCCCGGCCTGCTCGACGGGCTGGCGCGCATCTCCAGCCATCTCGCCCCCCATATCGAGCCCTCGGCCAAAACGGCGAGCGCGGCGAGCGGCGTCGGAGGCTGACCTTGCTCGCGCCAGCGGCGCCGGAGCGCCCGACCGGCTCCCCCGAGGGAGCCTCCACACTCGCCGAAAAGCCTCGCATCGCGATCGTGCTGAAGGGCTACCCGCGCCTGTCGGAGACCTTCATCGCCCAGGAAATCCTGGAGCTGGAGCGGCGAGGCTTCGTCTTCGATATCTGGTCGCTGCGCCGCCCGACCGACCGCTACCACCACCCGATGCACGAGGCGATCACGGCGCGGCTGTTCTACCTGCCGGAATATCTCCATGACGCCCCGCTGCGCGTGCTGCGCGCCACGGTGCATGCCTTCCGACGTCTCGATTGGCGGGCGCTACTGCCGGTGTTCCTGCGCGACCTGAGGCGTGACCCGACGCCGAACCGGCTGCGCCGCTTCGGCCAGGCCTGCGTGCTGGCGCAGGAGCTGGACCCGGCCATCACCCATCTGCATGTGCACTTTCTGCACACGCCGGCCTCCGTCACGCGCTATGCCGCGTTGCTGACCGGGCGCAGCTTCTCGTTTTCCGCCCATGCCAAGGACATCTGGACCACGCCGGACTGGGAGCGGGCCGAGAAGATCGCCGATTCCCGTTTCGGCGTGACCTGCACCGCCGATGGTTGGAAGGAACTGCGTCGCGTCTCCGGCGCGGCGGGGAGCCGGGTGGAACTGGTCTATCACGGGCTCGACCTGTCGCGGTTTCCCAACCCACCCGCCATCCGCCCCGCCCGCGACGGCACGCGAGCCGATGACCCGGTTCGCATCGTTTGCGTCGGGCGTGCGGTGGAAAAGAAGGGGCTCGACGTGCTGATCGACGCGCTCGGCCGGTTTCCCGACACACTCAACTGGCGACTGGTGCATATCGGCACCGGCCCGCTGGTGGACAAGCTGAAGGCGCGCGCGGCTCAGGCCGGCATCGCCGAGCGCATCGAATGGCGCGGCAGCCAGGCGCAGGGTGCGGTGGTCGCGGCGCTGCGCGACGCCGACCTGTTCGTGCTTCCGAGCCGCCCCGCGGCGGACGGCGACCGCGACGGCCTGCCCAATGTCATCATGGAAGCGGCGACGCAGGCGCTGCCCATCGTCTCGACCCTGTTCGCCGGCGTGCCGGAATTCGTCGACGACGGCGTGAACGGCCTTCTGGTTCCCCCGGGCGACGCTCCGGCGCTCAGCGACGCGCTGGCGCTCGCCATTGCCGACCCGGTGCTGCGCGAACGGCTCGGCGCTGCCGCTTATGCCCGGCTGGTCGCCGATTTCAGCTTCGAGGCCGGCATCGACCGGATGGACACGTTGCTCGCGGCGCAGATGCCGGAAGCGGGCGATACCCGACCCGTGGCGGCAGGCTGACAGCCGTGCGCTGCCTGTTCCTCGCGCCCCTGAAGCCGCCCGACCATCCCGTGCCCTCAGGCGAGCGCACCATGGCGCGGCTGTTCATGAAGCTGCTTGCGACGCTCGGCTACGAGGTGACGCTTGCCTCGGAACTGCGCACCTATGCCGCGACCCCGGCCCCGGAACGCTGGGCGGCACTGGAAGCGGCGGCGGTTGATGAGGTGGAGCGGCTGGCACGGGAGACGGTGGACGCGCCGGTGGCGCTGGTTTTCGCCTACCATGTCTACTACAAGGCTCCCGACCTGATCGGCCCGGCCCTCGCGCGAAGACTGGGCGTACCTTACGTCGTAGCCGAAGCCTCGCGTGCCCCCAAGCGCGCCATTGGCCCATTCGCGCACGGGCATTTTCTCGCCGAACAGGCGATCGACGCCGCCCGCCTGGTGCTGGCTCCGACCGAAAACGACCGCGAAACGCTGGAACGGCTGAAGCCGCCCGGCCAGAGCGTCACGGATCTGAAACCGTTTCTCGACCTCACGGAATGGCCCCAAGCCGGCGCGCCACGCGCGGACTCCGGCCGCCGGCTGATCACGGTGGCAATGATGCGTCCAGGCGACAAGCTCGCCTCCTATCGCCAGCTTGCGCAGGCGCTGGCTCGGATCGGTAATCGCGACTGGACGCTCGCCGTCGTCGGCGACGGCCCGGCGCGGGCCGCGGTCGAGGCCGCCCTCGCGCCGTTCGGCAGCCGCGTCTCCTTCCTCGGCGCGGTGAGCGGCCGCAACGCACTCGGCCGGCTCTACGCCACCGCCGACCTCTTCGTCTGGCCAGGGGTGAACGAGGCGTTCGGTGCGGTCTATCTCGAAGCGCAGGCCCATGGCCTACCCTGCCTTGCCGGCGACTATGGTGGCATCCCCGACACTATGCGCGTGGGCGAGACCGGCCTCCTCATTCCTGCCGGCGACGTCGAGGCGTATGCGCAGGCGCTCGCCGACCTGCTCGATGACGAGCCCCGCCGCACGTCGATGGGCGCCGCCGCCGCGCGCTTCATCGCGACTGAGCGCACATTGGCCGCTGCCGCCGACCATGCGGCGCGGGCCCTGCGTGAAGCCGGCATTGCCGTTCCCGGAGACCGTGCATGAACGAAACCCGCCCGCCCCGCGTGATGATCGTGGTCACCCACCTGCTCGGCATTGGGCATCTGGCACGCATGGCGGCTGTGGGACGCGAGATGGCGCGCCAAGGCTGGTTGGTGACGCTGGTCTCCGGCGGGCGTCCGGCGGAAACGGTGAACATCGAGGGCTGCACGCTGGTGCAACTCCCCCCGGTGCATTGCGTCGGCAGCGATTTTTCAACGCTCTATCAGGCGCCTGACGTGGTGGCGGATGCTGCCCATTTCACCGTCCGGCGCGAGGCGCTGCTCGCCGCCTTCGAGGAAGCGCAGCCGGACGCACTGATCACCGAGCTGTTCCCTTTCGGCCGGCGGACGCTGGCGGACGAGTTCCTCGTCCTGCTGGAACGTGCCCATGCTCGGGCCGATCGTCCGGCGATCCTGTGCTCGATCCGCGACGTGCTGAACCCCCCCTCGAAGCCCGGCCGGGCGGAGGAGGCCGAGGCGCGGCTCGCCGCCTTCTATGACGGCATCCTGTTCCACGGCGCTTCACAGGTCGTGCCGCTCGACGCCTCCTGGCCGGCAAGCCGCGCGGTGCTGCGCCGGGTGCTGGAAACCGGCTATGTCCATGATGGGTCTCGCAGTTTCCCGGATGGCGACACCGAGGGTGCGGGCGAGATCATCGTCTCCGGGGGCGGCTCGGCCGCCGGCCTGCCGCTCTCCGCAAACGCTCTACGCGCGGCGCGGCTGATGCCGGAGATGCGCTGGCGGCTGCTGGTCGGCGCGGGCGTGCCGGCGGAGAGCTTCGAGCGGTTGCATAACGGCGCGCCGGCCAACGTGATCGTCGAGCGTGCGCGACCGGACTTTCCCGCGCTGCTGGGACGGGCCGCGCTTTCGATCAGTCAGGCCGGCTACAACACCGTGCTTGACCTCGCCGCCGCCAATGCCCGCGCCATTCTCGTGCCCTTCGCCGAAGGCGGTGAACGCGAACAGGGGATTCGCGCCGGCGAGTTGGGACGGCGCGGCCTGGTGCGCGGCCTGGAGACCGCGACGCTGACGCCGGAAGCGCTGGCAGGAGCGGCGACCGAGCTGCTGGCGGCCCCACGTCCCGACTGGTCGGCCATCGGCCGCGACGGCGCAGCCCGCACGGCGGCGCATGTCGCGGCGAGCATCGACCGCCGACGCGCCGCCACCGAGGGCTGGGCCCGGCTCGACGCCGCGCTGACGCGGGCCGAGGCCGAGGGACGGGTGCTGGAATTCTGGTGGCGCGACGACGATGCTATCGAGCCAACGCCCGCGCTCGACACGCTGATCGCCCGGTTCGAGCGCTTCGGCGTGCCCGGCGGGCTCGCGGTCATCCCCTCCCGCGCCACCCCCGCGCTGGTGGAGCGGCTGCGCGCGGCTCCCGACGTCGACGTGCTGGTCCATGGTTGGGCGCACACCAATTACGCCCCCGTCGGCGAGAAGGCGGCGGAGTTCGGCTCCCACCGTCCGCTAGCGATGGTCGCCGGGGAAGCGGGCGCGGGGCTCGCCCGGCTGCGCGAAATGTTCGGGGAACGGACCGTGCCGCTGTTCGTACCGCCCTGGAACCGCGTCGCACCGGCCATATCGGCGGCGCTGCCGGCGCAGGGCTTCACCGGCCTCTCCACCTTCACGCGTCGCTCGGAAGCGATCCCCGGCCTCACCCAGATCAACACCCATTGGGACCCGATCGCCTGGAAACAGGGTGGTGGCCTCGTCGAAGAGGCCAAGCTCGCCCATGAGCTGGCGCGCCTTGTCGAGGAAGAGCTTGCTGCTGCGCCGGGCGAACTGGAGCCGATCGGCCTGCTGACCCATCATCTGGTGCATGATGGCTGGATCGACCGGCTGCTCGACGAAGTGATGGAACGCCTCGCCGCCTCCGGCGTCGTGCGCTTCGTCAGCGCACGGGACGTGCTGGTTCAGGCTGGGGCGCGGTAGAGGTAATAGCTGCCCTCGAGCGCGCCAGGCGGCAGCGGCACGCTCTGGAAGTCGTCGAGCGGCAGCGGCAGGTCGGACATCACGATGCTGCCCGGCGCCATGACCGGCGGCAAGAGGCGCGCCGACATGGCGGCCACAATGCGGTTCAGTTCGCGGTCATGCGAGCCGAGGTCGGAATTGGCCAGCACGACTTTGCCGGCAAGCTGGTCCGCGAGTGCCGGCAGCGTCTCTTCGATCTCGCCGAGATGAAGGAAGGCCGGGTCGGGCTGGCAATCCTCATAAGCGCGGTTCACCCGGTCGAAAACGTGGATGTCGCGCTCCGGCAAATGGCGGCGCAGATGGTCGAAGGTGCGCCCCAGCCCGAGGCCCAGCTCCACCACCGGACCGGGCCGCCCCGCAATTTCGGCGAAGGCATAGGCGAGGCAGGCCTGCTGCGACTGGAGGCGGAACAGGGTCTTCTCAAGACGGGAAATCGAACGCATGTCGTCTCGCGGTTGGAACGCCGGGCTCAGCGATAGGGGTCGGCCGCGTCGCGCATGCCGTCGCCGAGGAAATTGAAGGCGAGGATCACCGCGATCACCGGCACCACCGGCAGGATCAGCCAGGGATAGAGCACGACGATGTTGATGTTCTGCGCCTCGTTCAGCATCACGCCCCAGGAGGTGATCGGCGGGCGCAGGCCGAGGCCGAGGAAGGACAGGGCGGTCTCACCAAGGATCATGCTGGGGATCGCGATGGTCGCCATGGCGATGAGATGGCTCATGAAGCCGGGCACCAGATGGCGGAACACCACGCGCGGCGTGCCCGCTCCCATGAGCTGGGCGGCGACCACATAATCATCCTCGCGCAGCGACAAGAGCTTGGAACGCACCGCGCGGGCAAGCCCGGTCCAGTCCATCAGGCCGAGAATGATGGTGATGCCGAAATAGACCACCAGCGGGCTCCAGGTCGGCGGCATCACGGCCGAGAGCGCCAGCCAGAGCGGGATGTGCGGCAGCGACTGCACCACCTCGATCACCCGCTGCACGACGAGATCGAACAGCCCGCCATAATAGCCGGCCAGACCGCCGATGATGATGCCGAGCGCGAAGGAGACGCTGACGCCGATCAGGCCGATGGTCAGCGAGATGCGCGCGCCGTAGATCATGCGCGAGAGCATGTCGCGCCCGAGCCGGTCGGTGCCAAGCAGGAACAGCGTGCCGCCCTCGCCCGGACACATCAGGCGCAGGCTGCCCTCGATCAGGCCCCAGAACTTGTAGGGCTCGCCCCGGCAGAAGAACCGCACCGGGTAGATCCGGGCCGTGTCCTCGCTGTAGTCGCGGCGGAGCTTCTTCATGTCGAGATGGTAGTTCAGCCCGTAGGTGAACGGCCCGACGAACGCCCCGTCATGGAACAGGTGGATCGCCTGCGGCGGGGAGCGGATGAAGTCGGTGTGCCGGGACTGATCGTCGTAAGGGGCGAGGAATTCGCAGAACAGGATCGAGACATAGAGCACGGCGAGGAAGATGCCGGAGGCCAGCGCGATGCGGTGGCGCTTGAACTTCCACCACATCAGCGTGAGCTGGGAGGCGAGGTAAACCTTCTCCTGCTGCTTGGTCATCGGCTCCATGGCCGCCGGGTCGAACGGACCATCCGCCACGAAATGCGGCAGCGGTGCGCCGGGCGGCGGCAGGACGAGGCCGGCGGCGGGAGCGGGAGGCATGCTCATTTCGAGGAGCCCCCCTGCAGCCGGATGCGCGGATCGAGAAAGGCCAAGGCGATGTCCGAGATCAGCACGCCAACCACGGTCATGCAGGACAGGAACAGGAGGAACGAGCCGGCCAGATACATGTCCTGGCTTTGCAGCGCGCGCAGCAGCAGCGGGCCGACGGTCTGGAGCGACAGCACCACGGCGGTCAGTTCCGAACCCGAGACCAGAGTCGGCAGCACATCGCCGATATGCGAGACGAAGAAGTTGAGCGACATGCGCAGCGGGTATTTGCGCAGAGCCTTGCCCGGCGGCAAGCCCTTGGCCTTCGCCGTGACGTAGTACTGTTTCTGCAATTCATCGAGCAGGTTGGCGCGGATGGCGCGCACCATGGAGCCGGTTCCGCCCGCCCCGATGATCAGCACCGGGATCCACAGATGGGCGAGGATGGACTTCGCCTTGTCCCAGCTCATCGGCTCGTTGAAATAGGCCGGGTCCATCAGCCCACCGATCGACAGGCCGAACCAGACATTGGCGAAATACATGAAGATCAGCGCGAGCAGGAAGTGCGGGATCGCGATTCCGATCAGCCCGATGAAGGTGAGCCCGTAATCGGCCCAGCTATATTGATGCGTCGCCGAATAGATCCCGATGGGAAACGCCACCAGCCAGGTCATCAGGATGGTGCAGAACGAGACGAGGATGGTAAGGCTGAGGCGCTCGCCCACCACGTCGCGCACCGGCATCTCATACTCGAAGGAATAGCCGAAATCGCCCTGCACGAAGCCGGCGATCCAGTGGAAATAGCGCTCGACCGGCGGCCGGTCGAAGCCATATTCGCGCTTGAGGAACTCGATGCGGCTCATATCCGCCTTCTCGCCCTGCGCGGCCATTTCGGCGACGTAGGTCTCGAAATAGTCGCTGGGCGGAAGCTGCATCACCGTGAAGATGAGCGCGCTGGTGACCAGCAGCGTCGGGATCATGATCAGGATGCGGCGGATGATATAGCGCAGCATCGCTCACCCCTTCCCTGGCGTGTCGTCAAACCAGAACGTATCGGGCAGATAGATGCCGAAATAGGCGCCCGGCTCGAAGCTATAGATGCCGACCTTCGGCACGTTGCGCAGCCGGTTCGACACCACGACCGGCTGCGAGGTGCGGTTGATGACGCCGATGGTGAACACCTGATCGGCATTGATCTCCAGCATGCGCCTCCAGATCGCCTCGCGCTCCTCGCCGGTCTTGGACTGGCGCCAGCGTTCGGCGAGATCGGAGAGCTCGGCGGCGGCGGGCAGCGCCGGCTTCTCGCCCTCTCGCCCGCCGGAATCTGCATATTGCCCCCAGAGCGGCCACTGGAACTGCATGGAATTGGACGGCGCCAGCTCGACCGGCGACATCTCGGGCGAAGCCAGCGCATTGTCGAGCCCCTGCCAGACCGACATCTTGACGTTGCCGGCGATGACGCCGCGCCGCAGCAGATCGCGCTGGGTGCCGCGCACATGCAGCTTGATGCCGATCTTGCGCCAGTCGTCGCCGACCAGTTCGAGAATGTCGGTCTCTTCCGTGCTCTCGCCGGCGGTTTCCACCGTGATCTCGGCGCGCCGCCCGTCCGGCAGCAGGCGGATGCCGTCCTCGTCGCGCTTGTCGAGCCCGGCCTCGTCCAGCAGGCGGTTGGCAAGCGCGGGGTCGTACTGCGCCCAGGCGGTGTCGTATTTGGAATCGTAGAGCGCGCTGCCGGGGATCACGGTGTTGGCGCCCTCATGGCCGAGACCGAAGAAGATCACCTGGTTGATGTCGCGCCGGTTGATGCCGACCGAGAGCGCCCGGCGCACCCGCACGTCGCGCAGCACGTCGCGCCAGCCCGGATCTTTGACGTTGAGATTGGGGACGATGGCGACATAGGCGCCGATGCCCTGCTCCCAGAGCCGCACCGTGTAATTGCTGCGCTCCTCGCCCTCTTTCAGGAAGGTGTAGTTGTCGAAACGCAGGTAGCGCGCCTGAAGGTCCGCACCGCCAGCCCCCACCTTGGCGGGGATCAGCGAGGAGGTGCCGATGGAAACGGTGATCTTGTCGATATAGGGCAGCTGCCGGCCGGTCTCGTCGACCCGGTGGAAGAACGGGTTGCGGCGGAACACGAAGAACTCGGCGGGCGGATTGGTCAGCGGCACCCAGGGGCCGAGCGTCGGCAGCTCGGGGTTTTCCGGCCGATAGGAACGCGCCATGCGGTCGTGCAGCGCACCCCAGTCCTTGACGCGCTCCAGCTTGACCAAAGCGGAAAGCTTCAGCGGATCGGCATAGCGCTGGTGGAACTGCCTCATGTAATGCGCCGGCATGGCGATGATGAAGGGCTGCGCCGCCGCCAGCGCCGGCAGGAAGCCGGGATTGGGCTTCGACCAGGAATAGCGCACCGTGGCGGCGTCGATCACCTCGAATGTCGCCGGCTCGCCGTCCACCACCATCTGCATCGGCGGGCCGCCGGGATTGAAGCGCTCATTATTGGCGACATCCTCCCACCAGTAGCGGAAATCCTCGGCGGTGAAAGGATGCCCGTCGGACCAGCGGTGATTGCGCCGCAGATGGAAGGTAAAGACACGGCTTTCCTCGACGTCGACCTTTTCGAGGATGTCCGGCACCAGGCGACCGTTCTCGTCGAACACCACAAGGCGGGCATAGCCGTAGATCGTCACCATGCGGATGTCGCGCGGGTCGCCCATCAGCATGCGCAGCGTGCCACCATAGCGACCCACTTCGCCGCCGCGCGCCTTCACGTCGATGACGCGTGGGGGATCGGGCAGGCGGTCGGCCACCGGCGGCAACTCCCCGACCCGAACCTTGTCGACGAACATGGGTGGTTCGAGGCTCAGATCCGGCCGCGCCGAGGGTTCCTGCGCGCGGGCCGCGCACAGGCCGAGAGCGAGGGCGAACAGAATGAGAAGCGGGCGCATCGCCATGGTGCTCATGCCGCCGTCACATCATGGGCGGTGCAACCACGATCGGCGAGCACGAAGTGGCCGCCTCCGAGGTCGATCATCTCCAGCCGGTCCGGCGCCGTACCGCGAAACGCCGCCGGCCAGGTCGCGGGATCAGAAGCCCCGCCGCCCGAGGTCGCGATGTCGAAGTCGAGCGGCCGGTCGAGGTCGGGCAGCGGCACGGCGCGCAGCAGGCAGCGCGTATAGGGATGCGCCGGCGTGCGGAACAGCGCGTCGCGCGGGCCGATCTCAACGATGCGTCCGCGCGCCATCACCGCGATCCGTGCCGCCATGTAGTGCACCACCGCGAGATTGTGCGAGACGAACAGATAGGTGAGTCCGAGCGAGGATTGCAGGTCCTTCAAGAGGTTGAGGATCTGCGCTTGCACCGAAACGTCGAGCGCGGAGACCGGCTCGTCGCAGATGATGAGGTCCGGGTTGAGCGCGAGCGCGCGGGCGATGCCGATGCGCTGGCGCTGGCCGCCGGAGAAGCTGTGCGGATAGCGCGACAGGAAGCGCGGATCGAGCCCGACGCATTCCATCAGCTCCACCGCGCGCCGCTTCTGCTCGGCATCCGAACCGCGTCCCTGGATGATCAGCGGCTCGCGGATGATGTCGAGCACGGTCATGCGCGGGGAGAGCGAGCTCACCGGATCCTGGAAGATCATCTGCATGCGCGGGCGGAACGCCTTTAGCGCCGCGCCCTCCAGCGCCAGCACGTCGACCGGGCCGGCGGGATCATGGAAGACGACCGAGCCGGCATCGGCCTTGCGCGCACGCATGATCAGATTGCCGACCGTCGACTTGCCCGAACCGCTTTCGCCGACGAGGCCGAGGCACTGGCCCTTCATGATGTCGAAGCTGACATCATTGACCGCGACGACGCCGCCGCCCTTCTTGCCGCCATAGGTCTTGCGCAGGCCGCGCACGCTCAAGAGCGGCTCGGGCGCCGCCTTGGCGCTCCGCGGCTTCACCACCGGTGCCGGCGTCACGCCGCGCAGCGCCACAAGGCGCTCGCCTTCCGGCATGTCGAAATCGGGCGAGGCCTTGAGCAACGCCTTGAGATAGGGGTGGCCGGGGCGGCGGAAGATGTCCTCGACCGGACCGGCCTCCATGACCTGTCCGCGATAGACCACCACCACCTCGTCCGCCATGTTGGCGACCACGCCAAGATCGTGGGTGATCAGCAGGATCGCCATGCCGAACTGCTGCTGAAGCGTCTTCATCAGCTTGAGCACCTGGGCCTGGATGGTCACGTCCAGCGCCGTGGTCGGCTCGTCGGCAATCAGCAAGGCGGGATGGCAGATCAGCGCCATGGCCAGCATGGCGCGCTGGCGAAGGCCCCCGGACAATTCGAACGGGTAGCGGTCATAGGAGCGCTGCGGGTCGCGAAAGCCGACGAGGCCGAGCATCTGCTCGGTCACCGCCCGCGCCTCCTTGCGCGGATGGGGGCGGTGGAGCTGGAGCGCTTCCTCGATCTGGTTGCCGATGGTGTGCACCGGCGACAGCGAGGACATCGGCTCTTGAAACACCATGCCCATGCGCCCGCCGCGCAGCATGCGCATCTTCTTGCCGTCGCGCGGCAGTCCCGCGATATCGACGCTGCCTCCGTCCTTCCTGCCGTCCTTGGCCGGGTCCGAGAACAGAATGCGGCCGGAGGTGATGACGCCGTTGCGCGGGAGCAGCCCCATCACCGATTGCGATATCACGGTCTTGCCGGAGCCGGATTCGCCGACCAGCGCCACGGTGCGGCCGGCCGGCACGCGCAGCGAGACGCCCTTCACCACCTCGGTCATCTGCCCATGCAGGACGAACGAGACGTGCAGGTCCTCGATGCGCAGCACGTCGTCTCGCAGCGTCTCGTCTTGCCCGCCCCCCGCCACCGCCTCACATCCCTGCGGTGTTCAGGACGCCAAGCATCGCCTTGCCCGACATCACCTTGTCGAGCGCGGCCTCGTTGGCGACGGCGTAGGCGGGAACCGGCATGCTGTGGCCGTCGATGATCACATCGCGCAGGCTCTGGCTGGAGAAATCGTAGCCCGAGGCGCGTGCGGTCTCCTCCGAGATGAAGTAATCGGCGAGATACTCCTTGGAGGCGGCCTCCAGCCCGGCGGCGACGGTGACGGTGACCCCGATCGCGCGCAGCCGCTGCTCCTGCACCCCGTCGCCGACGCGGGCAAGGATGATCGGGCCGGTATGGATGCCGATGCCGGCGCGGATCGGGATCGGCAGGGCGCCGCGCATCTCGACATTGAGCATGTCCAGCACCCGCGTCATGTCGCGCGCGGCGCGCAGGGCGGCGCGGGCGCCGGACGAGCGCTTGTCGGAGCCGTCGAACACGGCGAGCAGGCCGTCGCCATACATCTGGTCTATGCGCCCTCCGTGGCTCTCGACCGTCTGGGTCATCTCCGTGGAGAAACGGTTGATCAGCACCGCGATTTCATAAGGAAGGCGGTTGGAGGTCAAGGTGTTGAACGCGCGCAGGTCGAGGAAGATCACGGTGGCCTCGCGCTCCACCGCCCATTCCTGCGCGTCCTGGTCCGGGTCGACGACGCGGCTGCCAAGGACAGGCATGAGGATGCGTACGCTTATATCGTGGGTCGGCCGCATCTGGCAGGCGAGGCGTACATTGGTCGGCGCGCCGATCTCGGACAGCACCGCCCGCTCCCCGCCGAACGGGTCCGGCAGTTCCGCCGCGCCAGCCGTGATCTGTACCCGACAGGTCGAGCAGCGCCCGCGGCCGCGGCAGGAGGAAGGATGCGGGATGTGAAACATGCGGCTCGCCTCCAGCACCGAGGTGCCGCGCGGCACCCGCACCGGGCCGTAGCCGCGATAGGTGATGGTCACGGTGGAGCCAAGCCGCCGGCGCACATAGGCTCCGACCAGCAGCAGCGCGAACGCGCTGGCGAATCCGGCAAGCCCGGCATTCAGCATCATGCCGGCCTGCCCGATGCCGGCCATCTGCTCCGGCGTGAGCCCACCGGGCGCCGCCACCTGCGCCGCCTCTCGCCCGCCGGCGACGAAACCGGCGAAGGCCAGCACCGGCACCAGAACCGCGATCACGAGCCCCGCCACCCGCCAGCTCGGATACCACGGCTGATAGCGCAGCGAATGGTGCAGCCCGATCACGCCATGGCTCCAGCTCACCACCAGCAGCAGGCTCTGCGAGAACAGCACCGCCGGCCACAGCCGAAGCAGCACCGCATGATAGCTCTGGTCGACATCAAACCAGGAACCGGCGATGCGGGTCTGCAACACATGACCCGCCACCAGGAAGGGAATGGCGAGGCCGGAAATGATCTGCCACGCCTCGTCGCGCGGCATGCGCCAGGTGGAGCGACGCAGGATGCGATAAGTCGCCAACACCACATGGATCAGCGCGGCGCCGTAGAGCAGGATGCTCCCTGGCCAGCTCCGCCACAGCAGCCAGCGCCATTGCTGGGCATACTCCATCGCATCGACGCCGAAGATGCCCACGGCGTGGTTGATCAGATGGGTGAAGACGAAGGCGAACAGGACGACGCCCGCCCATAACCGCGCGCGGCATGCCCAGGGCTGATCGCTGAGCGTATTCCGCGACTGTTCGCTCGCGGGCATCGGGCCCTTGGTAGTGGTGGTGACGGCCATGGGTCTCTGTTCAGTGCGCGTTGACCGGTGCCGCGATGCTGCGGGCCGCGTCCGCCGCGGGCGCCCCCTTCGGCAGTCGCTGCACCAATTGGGCGCAGATGTTGTTCAAATCCATAATCTGCCGGCCGAGTTCGCGCATCACCGCGAGGTTGAACGGCATGGATTCCTTGATGAGTTCGAGAAAGGCGTCGCGGTCGACACGCAGGGCGGTGAGCGCGGTCTCCGCGGTGATGGTCACCATGCGGTTCTGGTCACACAGCACGCCGGCCTCGCCCAGCAGCGTGCCGCGCACATGCTGGGCAAAGTCGATCGCCCCGTCCGGCGTGTTGAGCGACACCTTGTACTGGCCGTCGAGCACGATATAGACCGCGTCCGACGCCTCGCCCTGCTCATAGACGGTCTCGCCCGGATGGAACGTGATCCGGTCGCTGATCATGGCCAGAAGCTTGAGCTTCGGGGTTTCGACATGGTGGAACATGCGGAACTTCTGAAGCGAGCGTACTTCGTCCTCGATGGTCATTTCGCAACCTCCTGAGGCCTCTGCTCCGGTTCGCGCAGGCGGGGCGGATCCGTCGGCTCGGGTTCTGCGGTCGGCTCGCCCTTGTGCTCGGCACTGAGCAGCTTGGGACCGTCGAACCGTAGCACCAGATCGAACGCTTCCAGATCATCCTCGCCCGATTGCGACGTGATGACCGTCTTGCCGGCCATCACCTCGAAGATGTTCTCCCGGATCATAAGCGCTTCCGGGGGCGCGAAGCTAGAGAGCGCATCGTCCAGAATCAGTATCTGCGGATGCCGGAGCACAGCGCGGGCGAGCTGGATGGTGACGCGCTGCTGCGGCGACAAAAGGCGGCCGCCGGGACCAGCTTCCTGGTCGAGCCCCTTCGACACCACGAAGCTTTCGAGCCCATGCTCGCGGATCACGTCGCCGGCCATCGCCAGCAGCTTGTCGCGCATATGGGCCTTGCCATAGTGGAGCCTGCCGAACAGCACGTTGTCGCGGATGCTGGCGGCCGGCATCAGCCGGTTCGGGTCGTAGAACTCGATGGAGTCGGCCTCGCTCGCCGGCAGGAACTGGCGGAAGCTGGAGCGGGCGCGCAGCACGCGCGCCACCAGTTGCTCGTCGATCAGGTTGAGGCGGTGGCGCGGCTCGACATACATCAGCGCATAGCCGATCAGCTTGTCGCGCACCTCCGCCGGCAGGGTGCGGCGCTGCCCGTGCTGCCAGGAAGACTGCACCGCCGGCCACAGCGCGTCCAGCTCGGCCTCGTCCACGAAAGAGTAGCGCTCGCGCAGCGGGTTGTCCGGCGCCAGGCCCTGGAACACTTCCGCCACCGTCTCCACCATCTTCATGCCGATTGAGGTCAGCGGCGCGGTCAGGGCCTCGGCGGCGATGATGGAGCGGGTGAACGGATCGCTGGCGAGGCTGGCCGGGGCGAAGCGCTCGCCGATCGGCACACCGAACAGCAGGTTCTCACCGATCGTCGCATTGGTGTTGAAGCGGTCCGGCCGGAAGCCCTCGACATAATCGATCAGGCCCTTTTCCTTGTAGCGTGCCAGAATGGCCGGGCGGGCCTTGAGGATGCGGTCGCGCAGCTCGTCGTCGATGTCCTCGCCGAGCGGGCTCGACAGGCCGACCCGGAAGATGTCGTCATAGCCGCGCACCACGCGCAGGGCGGCGATGATGGCGTCGTTGAGGTCGCTCGGCCCGGTGGCGCCGACCGCGGCATAGTCGATCCAGTCGACATCGGGCGAGACCAGTGGGTTGTCGGTCATCTTCGCCTCGTCCCGCCAGTAGCGGGCAGCGGCGTCGCCGTGCTCGATGGGCTCCGGCTGGGGCACGGCGCGGCGCAGGGCGAAACAGAGATTGTCGCGGATCGTGCCCGACATGATGAAGGGCTCGCCCGAGACATAGATCATCAGCCCGCTGGCCTCGCTGTCTGGCATCGCCGAGACCTCGCGCCCGCCGATGGTGACGCTGCCCTGGTAATCGGTGATCTGGCGGCCGATGACCTTGGTCAGCACGTCGCGCCCGCTTCCGGTCGGCCCCACGAAAGCGACGCGGCCGGGCCGGGCGATGGCGGCGGACATGCGGTCGATCTGCACCAGCCCGCGGCCGTTGACCACCCGCAGGCCGACAATGGTAATCGGCGCATCCGGCGCGATCGGCTCGGGCGGGGTCGCCGGCTCAGCAGGCAGCATGAAGTCCTTGGAAAACTGGCTGACCACCTGCTCGTATTTCACCGTGACGTCGGCGCGGTCCTGGTCCCAGTCGATCAGTTCCTTGATCGGGCCGGGCAGGTCGCGATAGGCGCCGATCACCGCCACGAGCTGGCCGATGTCGAGCTTGCCCATCAGCGCCAGATAGCCGCCGAGGGTGTAGAAAATGAACGGCGTGAGCTGAGCGAGCAGGTTGTTGAGATACTTGACCGCGAATTTGCGCCGGTAGAGCCGCAGACGGATGTCGAACAGCGTGCCGAGCCGCTTGCCGACCTCCGCCGCGCTGTAGCCGCCGACGCCGAAGGCGTGGAGCGCGGGCGCGGCCTCCACCATCTCGCCGATGCGCCCGGCGAGCAGGCGGGATTCGAGCTGGCGCATACGGCCGAGGCGGATCTGCTCGCGGCGCAGATGCGGGATCACGATGCCCTGCACCACGATCAGCGCCAGCGCCAGTCCGCCCAGCCACATGCTCTGCGCGAGGATGAACACCATGGCGGTCATCGCCTGCATGCCGAGAAAGGCCGGCGTGATGAAGGCCTCGCCGAAGAAGCCGCCGATCGGCTCCACCTCGTCCTTGATCATGCTGGTGACTTCCGCCGACTTGGTGGTGCGGATGTCCTCCGGGCGGAAGCGCATCACCTGCGAGAACAGGTCGAAGCGCAGCCGCCGCAGCATGCGCTCGCCGAGCACGCCCTTGCGGATGTTGATGACGTATTTGAACCAGCCATTGATGAGCGTGAGCACGAGGAACACCATGCTCAGCGCGAACAGATAGGGCAGTTGCTCCAGCAGCCAGCCGTCGGTGATCTGATAGGTGCCCCCGCCGAGGAAGTCCGGCAGCGACAGGGAAAAGTCGAACAGGCGGGCGGTGGTCTGGCCATCGCCGAAGCGGCTGCCCTGGATCGCCTCGTTGACGATGCGCTTGGGGACATCGAGCGACCACCAGTAAAACGGCAGCGAGGCCAGCACGAACATCAGCACGATGATCTGCTCGCGGCGGCTGTACTGCCAGACGTAACGGAAGAAATTGACGGCCAAGGACTTTGCGCCTTTCAGCGCCACGGCTAAGATTCGATTGTCGACAGATAGGTCGTCGGTATCGACTTCGCCGGATCGATCACCGAATTATGACGATGCTAGCATAAGCCGGAGGCCTTTGCTGCCATGCAGCCTTACACCCCGCCCCCCAATCCCTGCCGTTTCGGCCGGCTGCGCCTCGCCGGCGCGGTGCTCGTGCTCGGGCTCTCTCTGGGGGGTGGGGCGAGCCGGGCCGGCCCTCAGGCTCTGGTGCTGCACGAGGATTTCGAGGGCAGCGATTTCTCCGCTGGAGGCGGCCTGTTCTACAAGAACAACCGCGAGCAGGGCGCGGGCCGCTACGTCTTCAGCTCCGCAACGGCGCGCAAAGGCAAGCAGTCCATCGACCTCTCGGTGCAGCCGCAATGCGCAACGCCGAACGGGCTGTGCAGCGAGCGCGCCGAGGTATGGGAGCGTCCCGAGGTGCTGGTGCCGTATGGGGCGCCGGTCTGGTACGGCTTCTCGATGAAGATGGCCGAGCCGATCCCGACCGTGCGCCACCGCTATGTGATGGCGCAGTGGAAGCGCGAGATCGAGCCCGACGCGGAGGGCGACTACAGCCCGCTGCTGGCGCTGCGGCTGATCCAGGGCAAGCTGGCGGTCACGGTCGACACCGACACTGGCAGCTTCATCGCGGCAGGCGACGCCGAGCGCCCGCGGGGGTGCCGCAAGGGCGAAGCCGCTGCCGGGCCGCCGGACGATTTCAACCAGTTCCGCGCCCTTGTCGCCGTCGAGCCCGGCGCGGCCGCCGAAGTGCTCTCCGGCTTTTCCGGCTGCACGCCCGACCTGATCGTCACCCCGCGCGGTGGCACGTTGCCGGCGCTGGAATCCGGCTGGATCGATTTCGCGTTCCTGGTCCAGGCCGGGCCGGACGGCAATGGCCGCATCGAAATCCTCGTCAACGGCCAATGGATCGCCAGCGTCACCGGCCATATCGGCCATGAAGGGCCGGGGCTCGGCGACAACATGTATTTCAAGTTCGGCCCGTACCGCGCCGGCGCCGCCGATGTGTGGCGCATCTATTACGACGATTTCCGCCGCGGCCCGGCCTGCACCAATGTCGCCCCGGCCGCGACCTGCGCGAAGCTGAACCCGCCGGTGGAGGCGAATACGCTCACGCCTTGATGAGGCCTTCAGGCGCCAGCCCGAGCCGGGCGAACACGTTGCGGGTGTCGACCAGCACGCGGGCATGGGCCGCGACGAGGGCATAGTCCACCTCGTCATGGTCGGTGGCGACCAGTACCGCGTCGAAGCCCTTGAGCGCCTCCGCCGCGAGCGGCACCGAGGCCTTGCCCGAGAGCCGGGGGTGGCGGCGGGTCGGCGGCAGCGCCGCGACATGGGGATCATGGAACTCGCACAGCCCGCCGCGCTCGTCGATCAGCTCCATCAGCTTCAGCGCGGGGCTCTCGCGCACGTCGTCGATGTTTTTCTTGTAGGCCGCGCCGAGCACGAGGATGCGCGCACCGGTCAGCCCGCGTCCGGCCACGGTGTCCAGCGCCTCGGCGAGGCGGTCGACCACCAGATAGGGCATGCGGGTGTTGATCTGCCCGGCCAGCTCGATGAACCGGGTCTCGATGTCGAACTCCCGCGCCTTCCAGGTCAGGTAGAACGGGTCGATCGGGATGCAGTGCCCGCCGAGACCTGGGCCGGGATAGAAAGGCATGAAGCCGAACGGCTTGGTGCCGGCCGCCTCGATCACCTCCCAGATATCGATGCCCATGGCGCCGTAGACCGTCTTCAGCTCGTTAACGAGGGCGATGTTCACGGCGCGGAAGATGTTCTCGGTGAGCTTCACCGCCTCGGCCGCCTGGGTCGAGGACACCGGCACCACCTTCGTCACCAACTCGCGATAGAGCGCCTGCGCCAGCCGCCCGGCCTCCACCCCGTCGCCACCCACCACCTTGGGGATGGTGGCGGTGGAATAGCTGGCATTGCCGGGATCCTCGCGCTCCGGCGAGAAAGCGAGGAAGAAGTCGCGCCCCGAAACCAGCCCGCCCTCCTCCAGGATCGGCTTGACCAGCTCCACGGTCGTACCCGGCCAGGTGGTGGATTCCAGCACGACGAGCTGGCCGGGGCGCAGCGTGCGCGCGATGTCCCGCGCGGTGCGTTCGACGAAGGAGAGGTCCGGCTCGCGCTGGCGGGTGAGCGGGGTCGGCACACAGATGATCACCGCGTCGCATTCGCCGAGCCGGGCGAAATCGGCGGTGACGGCGAAACGCCCGGTCGCCAGCGCGCCGGCCATGCGCCCGGCGGGGATGTAACGGATCACCTGCCGGCCGGCGGCGATGGCCTCGACCCGCCCCGGATTGATGTCGAACCCGATCACCTTGAACCCGGCCTCGACCGCCACCAGCGCCAGCGGCAGGCCGACATAGCCGAGGCCGATCACGCCGATGCACGCCTCTTTCGCCCCGATGCGCGCTTCAAGAAGGTCGGCCGCGGCGGTCTCGCTCATATCGGGCAACTCGTCAGGCTGGTAATGGGGGACGGATGGCTGTGTCCGGTTCGCGGCCGTCTTATCACGCCGCCGCGCGGATGGCAGCGCAGCTGCGCATAGAGGGCCGATCGCGCAACACAACTCTCGCTAAGCCACTCAACAAAAAGCGAAAAAATCAACAACTTCGCGCGTCGGCGCCCCTGCCAAAGTGACGCACCCCTCGATGGTTCCATAGACAGAGATTGGCGTTATTGTCACGACAAACAAAAGATAAATTTGGAGGATCCCATGAACCAGAATCAGAACATCAACAAAGATGAATCAGGCACCGGATGGTTCGGTGGTGCCGCCACCCTGCTCGGCATCTTCGTGGTACTGACCTGGCTCTGCTTCTGATCCATGTTGCAGCGCACACCTTTGCTCGCCTGGACTCGCCGGGCTCCATGCTTGTTTGCATACCATTGATCTATATCGCCACGATTTCTTGCGATCTCCCTTCGGGTTTCGGGCGCTGAACCGACAAGGCGTCCCGGAACGCGGGCTTGAGCGGGCTTTTTGTCCCGGAACCCGCCCGCGTGGTCTCAGTGTTTCGTCGCCGTGATATGATCGATGCGGTGGCCGTCGAGGTCCAGCACCTCGAATCGCCAGCCCTGCCAGTCCAGCCCCTCGCCCGGATCCGGCAGATGGCCGAGTTCGGAGAGCACGAAACCGGCCAGCGTCTCGTAATCGCCGCCGCGCAGACCCTCCACGCCCAGCGTGCGCTCCACCTCGCCCACCGGCATGCGGCCATCGAGCCGCCATGAGCCATCCTCGCGCCGCTCCGCATAGGGCGCCTCCTCACCCGCCAGCTCCGGCAGGTCGCCGGCAATGGCGGTGAGGATGTCGGTCGGCGTTACCAGCCCCTCGAAGGTGCCGTGCTCGTCGACGACGATCGCCATGTGGACGTTCGAGGTCTTGAACTGTTCGAGCAGGCGCAGCGCGGGCAGCGTCTCGGTGACATAGAGCGGCCTGCGCAGCGCCTTTTCGAGGTCGACCGCGCCGCTGGCCTGGTACTGGGCGAGCAGGTCCTTGGCGTGGACCACGCCGAGCACATCGTCGAGATCGCCGCGGCACACCGGGAAGCGGGAGCGCCCGCTGGCGCGAATCTCCTCCAGTATGGTCTTGGGATCGTCTTCGATGTCGAGCCAGACCGCATCGACGCGCGGCACCATGATCGAGCGCACCGAGCGCTCGGCGAGTGTCAGCACCCGCTCGATCATCGCGCTTTCCTGCGGCGAGAAGGCCGGCTGCGCACCGCCGCTGGAGGCGATGGCGGCGAGTTCCTCGGATGCCTCGGGCGCGGCATCCCCACCGCGCAGCAGCCGGAGCACGGCGCGCGAGGTGCGGTCGCGCAGGTCCATCGTGGTCACGCGGCGGCGGACATTGCGCCGCCCGACCTGGTTGGCCGCCTCGATCAGGATGGAGAAGCCGATCGCCGCATAGAGATAGCCCTTGGGAATGTGGAAGCCGAGCCCCTCGACGATCAGACTGAAGCCGATCATCAACAGGAAGCCGAGGCAGAGGATGACCACGGTCGGGTGGCGGCTGACGAAGGCCATCAGCGGCCGGCTCGCCAGCATCATGGCGGCCACGGCGATCACCACCGCGATCATCATCACCGACAGATCGCGCACCATGCCGACCGCCGTGATCACGCTGTCGAGCGAGAACACCGCGTCCAGCACCACGATCTGCGCGATGACATGCCAGAACACCGCATAGGCGCCGGTGCTGGCCTTGGCCTCGTGCCCCCCCTCCAGCCGCTCGTGAAGCTCGGTCGTGCCCTTGAACAGCAGGAACAGGCCGCCGAGGATCAGGATGACGTCGCGCCAGGAAATCTCCGAGCCCAGCACGGTGAACAGCGGATAGGTGAGCGTGACGATCCACGAGACCGAGGCCAGCAGCGCGAGGCGCATGACGAGGGCCAGGGACAAGCCGACAATGCGTGCCCGGTCACGCTGGTGCGGCGGCAGCTTGTCGGCGAGGATCGCGATGAACACCAGATTGTCGATGCCGAGAACGACTTCCAGAACGATCAGCGTGGCGAGGCCCGCCCAGGCCGCCGGGTCCGCCATCCACTCGAACATCATTGCCGCTCTCGCTCTCCTCGCCGCACGTTCGCCGGGACCATTCTCCGCCCGACACGCTGTCCTGAACTAGGGCAGCCGCACGCTCACCGGCAAGCCCTCGCCGGCCCGGCACAGACAGACGCGACATCATCTCAATTCACATGAATGCGAACAGCTTGCTAGGATGACGGTTCCCTGGACGGCGTAGTGCCTGCCTCTGAAACCTTCGGGAGACGCGAATGTCCCCTCTGTCTCGCTTCACGCTGTTTCGGCCGATCCTGCCCGGCTCAACGCTCGGCCAGCGCCTTCGCGCCTGCCTCGGGGCGACGATCGGCATCGGGCTGACTGGCCTCGCCTGCGCCCTGCTCGCCGGCCAGGGGCCGCACGGGCTCTGGCTGGTGCCGCCGATGGGCGCCTCCGCCGTGCTGCTGTTCGTGGTGCCGACAAGTCCGATGTCGCAGCCATGGCCGGTGATCGGCGGCAATGCGGTCTCGGCACTGGTAGGGTTCGCCGTCGCTCAGGTGGTGGGCGAGCCCGCGCTGGCGGCCGGCCTTGCGGTCGGCCTCGCCATCGCCGCGATGTCGCTGCTGCGCTGCCTGCACCCGCCGGGCGGTGCCGCCGCGCTGGTCGGGCTGTTCGCGGCGCCCTCGGCCACTCTTTGGTTTCCGCTCGCTCCGGTCGGCGTCAACGCCCTGCTGATGGTCGCTGCCGCCGTCGCCTATCACCGGCTCAACGGCACGGCCTATCCGCACCGCGCCATCGCCGCGACGCCCCCGCAAGCCGCGCCGCCGGAGAGCCGGCCCTCGTTCAGCGCACAGGATGTCGACGCGGCGCTGGACGAGCTGGGCCAGAGCTTCGACATCTCGCGCGACGATCTTGAGCGGCTGCTGCGCGCCATCGAGAAGCGCGCGCTGGCGCGGGCCTATCAGGACCTTGCCTGTCGCGACCTGATGACCAAGGACGTGATCTCGGTCGGTGAGGACGCCTCGCGTCAGGTGGTCGCGGCGCTGCTGGCGAGCCACGATTTCCGCTCGCTGCCGGTGATCGACCGCGAGCACCGCATCGCCGGCGTCATCGGCCAGCGCGAGTTGGCCGGCACCGGCACCTATGCACGCGACCTGATGACCGCCGCCGCCACCACCACGCCGGACGCGCCGGCGCTCGGCCTGATCGAACAATTCGCCCGCGGCCGCGTCCATGCCGTCTATGTGCTCGATGCCGAACGGCGCCTGCTCGGCGTCGTCACCGAGGCCGACTGGCTCGCCGTGCTCACGCGCGGGCTGGAGATGCCGGCGGGTGCGACGCCCGACGCGCCTCGCCATACGGCATCCACAATATCCCGTTAACGGAATATTACCCATGAGCGCCTAGCATCCCGACCCTGTCGGATGCCGCGCGCCTTCCCGAAACCTGTGGCGCGGGCATTTTGGGCTGCGGATGGAATTGACCACCCGCCGCGTTGATGAGACTGATGTGAGTCGGAGCGCCTGGCGCATCGGCACTGTCACGGCTCGAACGGAGTCGAGCAGAGAGGAACATGGCGGAAAAGGCCGGCATCGATAGCGCGAAAACCGGAAGCCCAGCCGCTGGCAGGCAGGTCCGCGGCTTCAGCGCGCGTTCGCTCGTCCAGACGGCCGGCGCCGGCCTCATCGGCATCTGCGGTGTGGCGGCGGTCGCGGTGGCGGCGGCCTGGGGCGCGGGATGGGGTGCCGACCCCGCCGACACGCCCACGCTGCGCCCTGCCCTGCCTCAGCCAATGAAGATGGCGCCCGAGCCCTTCGCCGTCGCCCCGCCCGCGCCCGTGCGCACGGTGATGGATGTGCGCAACTTCCACTCCTCCGGCCTGATCGCGCTCGCGCCGAACTGGCTGTTCGATCCCGCGCTTCAGGAAGCGCGGATGGCAGCCGGCGCGCCCACGGTGGCCGCCCTGCCGCCGGCAGAGGACGTGACGGCGGACGCCAAGGCTCCGGCCGCGCCGGTGGTGGAGACCGCAACCACGGTACCGCTCCCGGTCGCCAACCCGCTCTTTGCCGGCCGTCTACAGGCGCCGGACGCCCCGGATGCCGACGCCGCCGTCGCCCAGTCCGCCGAGCAGACCCGCACCCAGCTCGCCCTCGCCCCGCTGCCGCCGCGCAACCCGCTGCTGAGCGTCGAGCAGGCGGCGACCGGGCCGTTGCCCGAGGACGACGCGCCGGAGGCAGCCCCCGCGATTCCCGATGCGCCCCCGCCCGAGGCGGCCCGCCCGGAATTGACCTATCCCGGCCCGGAGGATCGCTTCGCGCTGTATGACATCAAGGCGAAGAAGGTCTATCTGCCGGGCGGCAAGAAGCTGGAGGCCCATTCCGGCTATGGCGACAAGATGGACAATATCCGCCATGTCGCGATGAAGATGTATGGGCCGACCCCGCCCAACATCTACAAGCTGACCTGGCGCGAGAAGCTGTTCCACGGCTCGCGCGCGGTGCGCATGACGCCGATCGGCAAGGGCGAGATGTATGGCCGCAACGGCTTCCTCGTTCACCCCTATCTGCTCGGGCCGCGCGGCGATTCCAATGGCTGCGTGTCGATCGAGGACTACGACACCTTCATGACCACCTTCGAGCAGGGCAAGATCGACCGCATCATCGTGGTCGAGAGCATGCCGAAGGGCGACACGCCGACAAATCCGCTCATCGCCTGGCTCACCGGCAAAAGCCGCGAGAAATAGCGCCGCTGGCGTGCACAGGCGACAGCCATTCCGAACGATGGACCTTGCTCGGGGAAATGTGAGCTTTTCCCGCGCTTGGGCGTGCGCGACGGTATAAATCTCGCATAAGTGGGGGCGACCGAGACCTCGCGCGGTCTGCGCGCGGGGCGGTCGGGAGAGGGTGAGTTCAGCCGTGGCCGATCTGGAACGTGTCGTGAAGGAAATCGCCGAGGAAATGCGGCAACGCACCGACCGAGGCGAACCGGCCAGCTACATTCCCGAACTCGCCAATGTCGATACCGGCTCCTTCGGCCTCGTGGTGATCGACAATGACGGCACCGTCGCTGCAGGCGGCGACGCCGACATGCCGTTCTCGATCCAGAGCATCTCCAAGGTCTTCACGCTGACGCTGGCGCTCGGCAAGGCCGGCGACCGTCTGTGGAAGCATGTCGGGCGCGAACCCTCCGGCAGCGCGTTCAATTCCATCGTCCAGCTCGAATATGAGCACGGCATTCCGCGCAACCCGTTCATCAATGCCGGCGCCATCGCCGTCACCGACCGCATCCTCTCGGGCCACCAGCCCAAGGAGGCGCTGGGCGAGATCCTGCGCTTCGTGCAATTCCTCGCCGACGACTCTTCCATCGCCATCGACCGCACCGTCGCCGAATCCGAGCGCCGCACCGGCTTCCGCAACATCGCGCTGGCCAATTACATGAAGTCGTTCGGGGTGATCGAGAACCCCGTCGACTACACGCTCGGCGTCTATTTCCACCATTGCTCGATCGTCATGAACTGCCGGCAGCTCGCCATGGCCGGGCGCTACCTTGCCCATTCCGGACGCAACCCGGCGACCGGGCACCGGGTGGTGACGCCCGAGCGCGCCCGCCGCATCAACGCGGTGATGCTGACATGCGGGCATTATGACGGCTCGGGCGAGTTCGCCTACCGGGTCGGCCTGCCCGGCAAGAGCGGTGTGGGCGGCGGCATTCTCGCCATCGCGCCCGGAAAGGCCTCGATCGCGGTGTGGTCGCCGGGCCTCGACGCCTATGGCAATTCCCATCTCGGCCGTATCGCGCTGGAATTGCTGACGAAGCGGCTGGGCTGGTCGATCTTCGGCGCGTAGCCTCACGCGCGTGTCCGCGCCGATGCCGGAGCCAAAGATCGCCATCGCCGGCCTCGGCGGCGTCGGCCGGGCAGCAGCGGAGCTTCTTCTATCGCGCCGCGAGCGCTATTCGACAGGAAAGGATCACGCCCATGAGCTGGAACCCGGCGATCGAGCCCGGCTGCCCCGACGAGGTCGGCATCGACGCGATCGAAACCCTGATCGTCCCACGCTCGCGCGATCTCGGCGGCTTCGAAGTCCGGCGCGCCTTGCCGGCACCTAAGCGGCAGATGGTTGGCCCCTTCATCTTCTTCGATCAGGCAGGGCCGGCCGAGCTGCTGACCGGACAGGGCATCGATGTGCGGCCGCACCCGCATATCGGTCTCGGCACGGTTACCTATCTGTTCCGCGGCGATTTCCATCATCGCGACAGTACCGGCGCCGACCAGATCATCCGTCCCGGCGCGCTGAACTGGATGGTGGCTGGCCGCGGCGTCACCACTCGGAGCGGACCTCGGCGGAGGCCCGTCGCGGGCCGAACAGCCTGTATGGCATCCAGACCTGGCTTGCCTTGCCCGAAAGCCATGAGGATATCGCGCCCAGCTTCGAGCATCACGGCAAGGAGGCTCTGCCGGTGATCGAGGACCGGGGTCTCTCGGTCCGGCTAATCCTCGGGAGCGCCTATGGCGAGCGTGCGCCGGCGACGATGTTCTCCGAGACATTCTACGCCGACGTGAAGCTCGACGCCGGGAGCCATCTGCCGCTGCCGGACGATCACGAGGACCGTGGCATCTACATCGTCGAAGGCTCGATCTCGATCGCCGGCCAGGAGTACGCCGCGCCGCAGATGATGGTGTTCCGACCCGGCGACAGTATTACCGTCGCCGCCGGCAGCACGGGCGCGCGCTTGATGATCCTCGGCGGCGCGACGCTTTCGGGACCGCGCTACATCTGGTGGAACTTCGTCGCCTCGTCCCGCGAGCGCATCGAAGCCGCCAAGGCCGAATGGCGCGCGCAGAACTGGGGCACGGGGCGCTTCGACCTGCCGGCGCAGGACCGGAGCGAACACATACCCCTGCCTGACTGAGCCGATCTGGCGATCCAAGCGCGATGCGGTCGCTTCGGGCTGCGTGGGTTCACCCGGATCGATGTCGTACCAAACTCAGTTTGTGCGCTCGGACCGGGCGTCGCCAAAATCCTTCTTCTCGGCGATGAAGCGGGCGGCGAGAACAAAGGCACCCATGGCGAACTCGCGGCCATGCTCGGCGATCATCCGCTCGGCGAGAGCGGCGATTTCCTCGAAGAACCTGTCCTTGCTCTCGGCGGTCTTGTCGGGCGACGTCATGCTGTCCTCCTGTTGATCTGTTTGAACATGTGTGCGGGCAGGTCGATCACCCCCGCCCAGCCTTGTGCTGTGTGGAAGGCGAGGTGCTCGCCGTCGGGTGACCAGCTCAGGTCGTGCAGACCGCCCGGGGCCGGCGCGCGGATAACCAGTTCGTCGCGATGGCCGATGGCCATGACCACGATCATGCCGTTCTCATAGCCGGCCGCGACGAGCGGCAAATGCGGATTGAGCCGCGCGGCCTCGACAGCGACGAAACCGGAACAGCCGGTCTCCAGGGTCCGGGGCCGCTCGCCACCTTCCCCCATCGCCCAGACGATGGTGCGGAAGGCGCCGCCAGTGACGAGGTGACGGGAATCCGCGCTCCAGTCGAGCGTGCGCACCGGCGCGG
The DNA here is from genome assembly GCF_047501495.1 of Ancylobacter sp. G4_0304. NCBI lineage: Bacteria > Pseudomonadati > Pseudomonadota > Alphaproteobacteria > Hyphomicrobiales > Xanthobacteraceae > Ancylobacter > Ancylobacter sp. G4_0304. The sequence continues at coordinate 235,492 of NZ_JAZDRM010000001.1, forward strand.
GATAGTCCGGCAGCCGGAGCACGCGGCGGTCGGCCCTGTCGATCAGCGCCATGCCGCCATCAAGCAGGCCCGCGGCCAGCCGGCGACCGTCCGGTGACCAGGACAGGGTTTCAACGGGACCGATCCCGGTCTCGAACCGCTCGCCGGCCGTCTCTTGCACGTCGATGATGGACAAGCCCGCCTCGAAGCCGAGCGCCACGCTTGCGCTGTCGGGCGCGGGCGCGAGTGCTCGCGCGGTGCCCTCATAGCGCGCCATGGCCCGCGCCGTGCCGCCATCGGGGTCGTAGCGCGTGACGCTGCCGCTCGCCGCGACCCAGGCCGTGCCGTCGCCCTCCATGCCGTCGCCCGCCGCGCATGGGTTCGCGATGGCGTCGACCCCGGCGCTGTCGCACTCGACCACCACCCGCGCCGAGCCGTCAGCCTCGACGCGCACCAGCCGCCCATTGGCATCGCCGACCAGGAAACTCGCCGGACCGAACGCGGACAGACGTAGCGGCCCCTCGCCCACGGACACCCTCGTCGGCGCAGATATCGGGCGTGCGCGCGGGGAGATCGTGGAGCGGCCGTCCTCGATCGACATGCGCCAGCGGACTCCCGCCGCTTCCGGATCCTCCATCGAGACGAGGGCAAGCGTGCCGTCCGCCAGCGCGAAGGCGAGGCTGGCGCCGTCCCGGGAGAAGGCGCCGGCCTGCACCTGCACCTCCAGATTCCATTGTCGTGCCAGCAGCGCGAAGAGTGGCGATGCCTCGGCTTCCGTCGTGCTCATTTCAATGCGCTCCCTTGCCGATGCCCCGGCCGACCGGGCTCAGCTTCCGCTGATCCGGCGGTCCACGGCGTCGAGCCGCCTATGCCATTCGATGAGTTCGCTCTCGTCCTCGGCGAGCCGGGCCTCGGCCGTGTCACGCTGTACCCGTGCCTGTTCGAGACGACCCGCCACGGCGGCCATGTCCCCGCCCTGCGACAGGTCGCGCTCGCACAGCATCACCTCCAGCTCCAGGCCGCTGACGATCTGCCGGTTCTGCAGCTGGCGTGCATTCAGCCGAGCGATCTCCTGCACGATTTCCAGGCGCTGGCCGAGCAGGGTGCGCAGTTGTTGCGTGTCCGTCACCACGCGCCCTCCGCCCGCCGCCGACGTGCCGGACATGGAGCCCTGATGATGGCCGTCATGATCGATACCGTCGGCAAGCCATTCTTCGCCGCGCTCGGCAGCGGTGCGCGTGAAGACGTCGCCATGGGGCCGCGCAACCGGCGGCAATTAACGCCGCACTGAACCCGTGCGATTCTAGCCATCGGCGCCTCCTGCGGCGTCGGGCCGGTGGGTGCCGACTTCGGCGAGGATGTCGTTCAATCCGCCGAGGCCGGACATGAAATGCAACTCGGCGCTGTCGATATAGCCGCGCAGGCTATCCCAGACATCGGCCCGCAGCAGATGGGTGGAGTCCCCGCCGTACCGCTCGAAAGCCTTGAGATCCATCTGGTGCGACAGGGCCATGCCGTTCACCACGAAGTCGGTGAGCTCGCGGCCATGCGTCTCGACGAACAGCCGCAGCAGCGGATGGTCGCCATAGCTCACGCCGTTGACTTCCAGTGCGCGCTCGATGAAGCGCTGGAAGTGGCGCGAGAGCAGGTCGAGGCTCTCCCCGCGGATACGCAAGGTGAAGACCACGTCCCGCTCGGCCTTGTCGAGAATGGTCGAAGCAAGATCCGTCGAGGCGGGCACGCCGCCGGCGCGATAGGGCCGTTCTGTCATCTGATCCGCGCCCCTTCTGTTCCATCCGTCATCCGGAACCACGGCTAGTGCCGCGCCCGGTATTGCTGGAGCTTGCGATAGAGCGTGCTGCGCGAGATCCCCAGCCGATCGGCGGCGACCGAGGTGTTGCCACCCGAGGCGACGAGCGTGCGCTCGATCAGCCGCCGCTCGGCATCGTCGATCCGTGCGATCTCGTCGGCGGCGTCGGCCGTCCCGGACGGACTACCGCTCGAACAGGGCAGGCGCTCCACGCCCTCGACGACATCTTCCGGCAGATCGTGGACGCCCACGGTACGGTCGACCGCCATCAGTGACATCGACTCGACCAGGTTGCGGAGTTCCCGGACATTGCCCGGCCACTCATAGCGTTCCAGCAGGTCGAGCGCCGCCGGCTGAAAGCGCAGGGGCTCGGCACAATGGGTGTCGGCGATCTGGCGGTTGAAATGGTGGATCAGCAGGCCGATGTCGCCATGGCGGTTGCGCAACGGGGGAATGGTGATCTTCACGGCGCCGATGCGAAAATAGAGGTCCTTGCGGAACCGCCCCTCCGCCGCCTCGGCTTTTAGGTTGCGGTTGGTCGAGGCGACGAGCCGCACATTGATCGGCCGCGGGCGGCCCTCGCCAATGCGGTACACCGCGTTCTCCTCAAGAATGCGCAACAGATAGGGCTGCAGATCGAGCGGCATCTCGCCGATCTCGTCGAGGCTGAGCACCCCGCCATCCGCGATCTCGAAGCGGCCGGCCCTCCCCTCGCGCGTGGCGCCGGTGAAGGCGCCCGGGGCGTGACCGAACAGTTCCCCGCCCAGCAACTCCTTGGACACCGCGCCGCAATTGAAGGTGACGAAAGGCTCCTTGCCGGTGTGGAGACCGGCTGCGTGAATAAGCTTGGCGAACAGTTCCTTGCCGACGCCGGTTTCACCCTCCAGCAGGATGGCGCTTCGCCCTTGCGCGGCCCGCTCGGCCCGCTCGACCGCCTCGATCAGAACGGCGCTCTCCCCGATGATCGCGTCGCGCGCCGCCGTCAATGCCAGGTGCGCTGCGCCGGCGCTCGCCCGAACCGCCGGCGCGGGGTGACCGGTCGGCCCCAGCAGCAGCACGGCGCCCGAAAAGGTGCCGTCCTGCACCAGCGGCTCCATGCGCTGCGTGTTGATGCCGGGAATATTCGCGATCTTGTCGGGCCAGCCGCTGCCCTCGAAGTCGACCAACTGCGTCCCAAGTCGCAGCTCCGTATCGGGATTGGCCTGTCTCCAGCGCGCCATTGCGGTATCGCTGTGGTGGATCACCCGGCCCTGGCGGTCGAGGATGACATAGCCGTCGCCGCGCCCGGCCCCTTGGAGCCGCGACAGGCAAAGTTCGAGCAGTTGCATCCGCTCGATCCGCAGCTGGTCGGCGAGAGCCAGTTCGATATGGCTCGCGGCCATCACGCCCAGCGCGATGTTATGGCGCCGGAACATGTCCTGGGGGCCGGAGAAATCCACGACGCCGATCACACTTCCGTCGAGCGGATTGCGGATCGGCGCGCCGATGCAGGTCCAGGATTTCACGCCTTCGCAGAAATGCTCGGCTGCGCGCACATAGACCGGCTTGCCGGTCACCAGCGCGGTACCGATGCCGTTGGTGCCGGTGACGGTCTCGCCCCAGTTGGCGCCGATCTCCAGACGTATGTCGTGGGCGGCATCGACGATATGGGGATCGCCGGCCGTGTCGATGATGACGCCGCGGTTGTCGGTGACGACGACCATGGTCGCGGTCTCGCCGAGTATGTCGGCGAGACGTTCGAAGGTCCTGCCCGCCGCCTGCAGCAGGCCGCCATGGTGGCGTCGCAACCCGTCCACCTCGTCGGGAGAGACGATGAGATCGCTGCCGCGCCCACGCGGGTCGACGCCCGATACGACGCTGCGCTGCCAGGATCGTTCGATAATGCCGCGAACCAGCCCGCCGGGCGCGACCGAGCGCCCCCTGTCGAGAAAGCTTTCCCAAGCCTTCATCGTCGCCGAGGCGTCATAGGCTCCGTCGGCGGCATAGTCGGCCGCCTCCTCCCCCTCTTTCGGACCGGAAAGAAGGGCGCGCGAGCGGCCCTCAAACGGCGGCTTGGTCATTTGCGCTTCCGTCTGCATCCCGATGCCCCTTGACCGCGCCCAGATTGATCTCCGCGCGAGAGAGTTCGCAAAACGTATCCGCGGGGGTCACTCAGGCGGTCCGTGGCTCGGCGAAACCGAGGCGATGTGCCAGTTCCTGCTTGAACGGCTCGTCGACCTCGCCAGCGTCGAGCAGGCACCCGTCGAGTTCGGCCAGGGCCTCCAGAACCTCGTCCGCCGCCGGATCGAAAAAGCCGTTGGCGCGGGTGGCGAGGCAGAACACCCGGCCCTGGGGCCGGTGCCGGATCTCGCCAAGGAAAAGGACCTGCCGGTTGGTCTCCTCATCGACCACGACGACGCGATTGTTCAGGCTGATGCGTATATAGGGCCGCACCGCCGCGCGGCGTTCCGTCGGGACATATCCCATAAAGCTTTTTCGATCGTATTCGACCACAGATGTTTTAGCCGCGCGCGCCTGCTTTATGTCTTGCCAGCGGCCGCCCGAAATCTGGTTCGCGAGACGATCAATCGTCCCCCAGTTCTTTTCGATCATCTGCTTGGCGGCGACGTCCTCTTTTCGAGGACCGTCGTTCTTGGTGAAGAAGTACACCAAAGCACCCTCCCATTTATTTTTATACGAACAACAAATCCCGATTTTTGGCGTCTGGGATCTGCTTCGTTTGCGCCGTTTTTAGCATGGTTCAAATCGAGCGTCACTCGACGACTCCTGGCGGGCCGTGGCCCGCCGGGAAATTGCGTGTCACGCCAGTACCGGCGTTTGCCATGTCACACCCCGTCGAAACAGCGCTCCGGCGAGCACGGCACCAAGACCCGGCGAGACCAAAGAGAGCCGCACCGGCGATGATGAAGTCGGCGACATACTTCCTCATCATCGTTTTCACACGTCGCGATGCCGCCGACTTCTGCCAGGGCGAGCCCAGCCTGTTCTCGATGCCTTGGGTGCCCGGGGACAGCCGGGAGGCGGCCCGCCGCACGGGCGAGGACCGCCGGCGGGAGGCCATGATCATGCGCGACCGAGCCTTTCCGCGCCGCCGCCAAGCGCCGGACCGGCGGTCGGGTCGACATAGTCGGTGATGTCGGCGACCAGCGTATTGGTGGTGAGGACCAGCGTGGCGACCGAGGCGGCGTTGCGCAGCGCGGTGTAGGTGACACGCACCGGGTCGACGATGCCGGCGGCGATCATGTCCGCCATCTCGCCGGTCGCCGCGTCGAAGCCGACGCCCTCCGATGCCGCCATCAGCTTGGCGACGATCGTCTCGGGATCGTAGCCGGCATTGCGGGCGATAAAGGCCGCCGGACGGGCCAGCGTCTCGCGAACCAGCCGGATGCCTTCGCCGACATCGCCGTTGAGATTACCCAGCCGCGCCGCGACGATCGGCGCGCACTGCAGCAGCGCCGTACCGCCGCCCGCGACAATGCCCTCCTCTGCCGCCGCACGGGTCGCGCTCAGCGCGTCGTCGATGAGCTGGATGGTGCGCTTCTGCTCCACCGGCGTCACGCCGCCGGCATAGATCACCGCCGTGCCGCCGGAGAGCTTGGCAAGGCGCTCCTTCAGCTTGTCCTGCTCGATGTTCGGGGGCGCAAGCTCATGCTGGCGGGCCACCTGCGCCCGGCGGGCCGCGACCTCGTCGGCATTGCCTCCCCCGCGCACGATGACGGTTTCGCGGGCGCTGGCGCGGACCTGGCGGGCGGTGCCGAGATCATCGAGCCCGACCTCTTCCAGCCGGCCACCGAGGTCGCGGGCGATGACCCTGCCCCCGGTGATGATGGCGAGATCGTCCATGATCGCCTTGCGCCAGTGGCCGTAATCCGGCGGATTGACCACCAGCACCTTGCCGCGGTTACCGTCGCCCAGCAGGGTGACGACCACCTCCGGCGCGATTTCCTCGGCGATGATGACGAGCGTACGCCCGGTCTCCGCGACCGCCTTGCGGATGCCAGCAATTTCCTGCGGCGCGCGGATCTTGAGATCGGTCAGCAGGATATAGGGCTCGTCGAGCACCACCTCCATCTTCTCAACATCCGTCACCATGTGATGGGAGATGTAGCCGCGGTCGAAGGACATGCCCTCCACGACATCGAGCGTCGTCTCAATGGTGAGGCCGTAGTCGGAGGAAACGATACCGTCGACGCCGACCCGGTGCAGCGCCTCCGCCACCAGACCTCCCAGATGCGGGTCGGTGGCGGCGATGGTCGCCACCGCTTCCAGCATGGAGCGCTCGGAAGCGGGACGGGCGCGGCCCTTCAGCGTCTCGACCACCAGGTCGACGGCCGTGTCGATGCCCCGGCACAGGTCCACGGGTTTGGCGCCCCGCTCCAGTGCCGCGACGCCGTTCTGGATGAGGCCGTTGGCCAGCACCATGGCGGTGGTGGTGCCGTCGCCGGCGACTTCGTTGGTCTGCATCGAGACCTCGCGCACCACCTGCGCGCCCATGTTCTCGAAGCGATCGGGCAGTTCGATCTCCGAAGCGATCGTCACGCCGTCGCGCGAGACGATCGGGGTGCCGATCGGCCTGTCGACCATGGCGTTCATGCCTTTGGGGCCGAGCGTCGTCTCGACCGCCGCCGCCAGCTTGCCAACGCCTCGGGCGAGCGCGCGGCGCGCCTCTCCGTCATGCAGGATCATTTTTGCCATGGCTGTTTCCTCGTTATCTTGTTTGCTTGTTCGGTCGGATCGGAATGAGGCGTTGCCGCCTCATTCACATGGACAGCGATGCGCCGGCGTCTCTCGCGGCCGGCACGGCGGCGGCCTGGACGGCGCAGTTTCCGCAGCTTCCCGCGGATGCACCGTGCCCACCGCAGGCCGGACGGGACGAAGCCGCCGCCTCGCGCGGTCCCTCGTCGTAGCGCGCGTCGAGAAGCCCGCGGCACAGCGCGCCATTAGCCTCCATGTTGATGCGGACCGCGCGCAGGGCACGCAGATGCAGCGGCAGGCCGGCGGCCGAAATCGCTTCGCCGTCGAGTGTGACGAAGGCAAGGTCGGATGGCCCGGCGGCGAGACCGCGCGCGAGCAGGATCTCGCAATAACGCGGCTTCTGGCGCCGCCCTTCCGGGTCGGTGATGACGGCGCAATCCAGCGTCGCGAGATCCGCCGTGACGATGGCAGCGTCGGACCAGCCGGCGCGTCGCAGACCGAGGATGACGGCTTCCTGCCGGCGCTGGAACGCCTTGCGCAAAAACGTCTCGCGCAGGCCCTCCAGCGTGGCGCCGACCTCGAACGCGCGGAACGCCTCGGCGAAGGACAGACCGAGACGGGTGCCGCGATTGACCTCGTCGGCGAACATGTGGTCCTGGAGCTGGGGATGGACCTCTCGCGCCCAAGGCAATGTCCGCACCGCCCGGCCGATATCGTCCGCCATCAGGAAGGCGAAGTTGGGCGAGCACCAATAGGTCGGCAGGCGGAACGCGACATCGACGCGTCCCTCGGCGCCGATGACGACATCCTCCACGAAGCCGAGATCGACGATCGACTCGTCGAGCTCGGGATCCATGACGCCGGCGAGCTTGTTCCATATGGCGGCGATGCGCGCATCGCCGCCGACCTGTGAGCTGGCGGGGCGGCGCATCGGCCTACTCCGCCGCAACCGCGAGAGACGCGCTCTTCAGCTTCGCCTTCTGCGCCTCGACATCGATATTGTAGAGCCGGGCCGCATTGAGCCCGAGGATCTTGCGCTTCGCCTCGCGGGTCAGGTCGACGCCGTGCTCCTGCTTGATGTCTTCCGGGATCTCGAAATTCCAGAACTTCTCGACCAGCCAGCGCGGCGTCCAGATCGCATAGTCGCTGCCGAACAGGATCTTGTCCTCGCCCACCCAGAACAGCAGTTCACTGATGACCTCGGCAAAGTAGCGCGGGCGGGAATGGATGAAGGGCAGCGCTACGGCGAGGCCGCCATAGACATTGGTCTCCTGCACCGCGATCCAGCAGAAATCGTCGAGCCGGGGCAGGCCGCAATGCTCGATGATGAAGTTCAGGCCCTGGAAATCCGTCGCCGCATGGTCGACGTCGTGGACATCGAACGCATCCTTGTCGAGCGGGATGATGGTCGGTCCCTTGTGGACATGCACATTGGTGATGCCGAGTTGCTGGCACAGCTCAAGGCAGCGATAGGCGCTGGGATCGGTGAGCTTCCAGCCGCGGGAATCGCCCTTCCATTCCGCCGTGTAGAGCTTTACGCCCTTGATATTGTAGTTTTCCTTCATGAAATGGATGTATTCAAGCGCCTTCTCGCCGTCGCGCGGATCGAAGGACCCGTTGACGATGTAGCGGTCCGGATAGGCCTTCGCCATGTCGAGGTTGCGCTCGATGGTGTTGAAGCCGTTGGTGTAGAATTCCTTGAGATAGGTCGATTGCACGATCGCCATATCGTCGGGACCGTCGACGAACAGATCATTGTACATCTTGTCGGCACTGTACTTCTCGAACTGCTCCTTACTCCACAGCTTGTCCTTGGGGCTCAAGGCGTTGTGGTAGGCATAGAAGCATTCAATGAACTGCTTGCCATGAATGTTGGCCTGGTTCTCCGGGCTGCCGTCCCAGAAATGCGTATGACCATCGATGATGAAGACGTCTTCACCGTCCGGCGTCTTGAACATTTAACCCTCTCCCCTAGAACGAATGCTGTGAGCGCGTGGCGCCGCGCCTGATGGCGTTGGATGGACCGCCCGGAGAGGGCGAACCCTCCCCGGAACCGCCCCCCTGATGATCACTCGATGTATTGGCGAACTTCATCCATGTCGCCGAACAGCGTCACCGTGTTGTCGTCGATGCGGATCATGCGTCCGTAGTGCGTGGACGTGTTGACCTCGAAGATCTCGGCATTCATCTCCTTGCCGAGAATCTCGCTGATCTCGTCCATCTTGAAGACGAGCTTGCCGACACCGTCGATGCGGATCAGCGCCGGCTGGTAGGTGATGGTGACGTCGGGCTTCTGGCCCATGAACTCGGCGATGGCACGCGCCTCGACGCTGTCATTCATGGTCACGCCGCACTGATGCGAGATCGTCTGGTCAAAGACCAGATTATCCATCTTCTGAAAGATATTCTGGTTGGTTGCCGATCGGGACATTACGGACATAGGGATCACTCCTTGGGAAGATCGAGGCCGAGTTCGCCCAGGATCTTCCCGATGCGCTCGACCGACTGCGCGCGCGCGTCGGAATACTGGACAGGCTTGGAATGCGGCTGCGACCAGATCGGCTGCAGGCCTGCCGACGCCTTGTTGGCGAGGGCGACATGCTTGTTCAGCCAGGACTGGAACAGACGCTTGTTGTGATCGCCGTGCTCGGGGTCGTGCGCCAGCAGATGGAACAGGTCGATGGCGTTGGCGAGGTTCCGCTCATAGTCGGCTTCGGCCGCCGAGATCACCGGCGGGGTGATGAAATCGCCATTCGGCGACGCCGCCTGCATGAGGAAACCCGAGCGGAACAGCTCGCCGACCAGCGGCTCGAACACGATGTTGATGGCGAAGTACTGCTCAAGATAATCCGTCGAGCCCATGATGGACTCGACCGCCTCGCGCGTGCCCTGCCAGATGCCGTCCTCAAGCCAGGCGCGCTTGCCCGCCTCGTCGTCGAAATTGCCGATGTCCATGCCGATTTCGGCGAGGTACAGCGTGATGTCCTGCGACAGGCGCAACTTGTACGACGAGTTGGTCAGCGTCGCGTTGTTGATCATCTGCGTGTAGCCGTAGCGCTGCGCCTGCATCAGCGAGGTGCCGAGCCCGAACTCGGCGTGTTTCCACGCGCCGAGATGGTTCTGAAGCACCTTCACCCACGCCTTGTCGAAGTGCAGCGGCGCGCCCGACTTGCGGCCATTGGCGATCACCGCCTGCACCATCGCCTCGATCTTGGACTGGCGCTGGTAGTGGGTACGCTCCCATTCCTGGTCCGGCGCGCGGAACAGATGCCAGTTCGAGGAAAGCGCCGCCGTGTTGTCCTTGGAATAGGCCCCACGCCCGTTCGGGAACGAGATGATCCAGTCCTGAAGCAGATAGCGCTCCGGATCGGGCTGGACGTCGACGGTGACGTCCTCGTAATGGGTCGCGCGCTTGCCGCGCGGTTCGAAGTAGCGATACTTCCGGCTGTCGGAATCGGCGAACACGGCCGAACCGGCTGCCCCCGACTTGACGGGCGCCGTCTGCGTGGCTGTCATGGTGGTCCTCCCAAATTATCGTTGTCTGGTTGAGGCGTGTGCGATTGGCGCTCAGGCGTGGGCCAGCGGTTCGGTGGCGCTTGAGGCCGGCGTGAACTTGTCGAAGAAGATGCGTTCGGTCGGCACGTCGTTCATCTGAAGAACCGGCACCAGCGCCTCGATCATCGGCTCGGGCCCGCAGGCATAGACGTCGACGTCCTCGCCGAAATCCAGCCGGCGCAGATGGGCGTTCAGCACCTCATGGATGAAGCCCCGCTCGCCGGTCCAGCCGTCCTCATCGCCGGCGCCCGAGAGCGCGGGAATAAAGTGGAAGCGCGGGTTACGCGCCGCCAGCTGGGCGAATTCATCGAGATAGAACAGATCCTTGGTGGTGCGCGCGCCGTAGAAGAAGTGGACTTCGCGGTCCTCGCCGCTTTCCAGATGGTCGTGAAGGATCGACCACAGCGGCGACATACCCGAGCCGCCGCCGACCAGGATCAGGGCTCCTCCCTTGTCTTCCCGTCGGAAACAGGTGCCGTAGGGTCCGCGGACGGTGAGCCGGGTTCCGGGGGCAAGGTCTCCATCGAGTCGGGAGGAGAATTTCCCTCCGGGGTATTTCTTGATGATGAAGGCGAGTTCTTTGCCCGTGACCTGCGTATTTGCCATGGAAAACGAGCGCGTAATCGCCTCTGCCCCCGGGAGCGTGATGTCGACATATTGCCCCGCCCAGAATTTGAGAGGCTGATCGAGCACGATTTCCAGGCGCCGTATGTCGTGGGTCAGTTCGACGACCCGCGTCACTTCCGCACCGAAGGTTCGGACAGGTATCGATTTCGAGAGAATCTCCTCGTCGAAGTTGAGCAGATCGACCTCGATGTCCGAATAGGCCAGGGTGCGGCACAGCAGGACGTGGTTCTGGTCCCTTTCCATCTCGTTCAGTGCGAAGGTGGAATAGGGCTTCATCTCGACTTCGCCTTCGTTCAGCACGCATTTGCAGGCTGCGCACCGCCCTTCCTTGCAGCCATGCGGCAAGGCAATGCCCTGCCGGAACGCTGCGTCGAGGACGGTCTCGCCCTCCTCGACCTCAAATTCGACGCCGACCGGATTCAAGCGGACGGTATAGACGTCGCCCATCGTGCGACCTCCCCGTTAGGTTCTGGAGCATCTGGTCGCGGCGGGACCGGCCAGGCCGGCCCCGCCCGACAGTCAGTTGCAGGGGTTGATGGTGAAGCCAGCGCGGTAGTCGGCGAGGTGCTTCTCGCGCTGCTCGGGGCTCATCTCACGCAGGGTGATGAGCGGGCTCTTGATGATGTTCCCGCGCACATCGTCGAGCGTCCACATCTCCTTCTCCTCGAAGCGCAGATGGGGCTGCGGCACCAGCGTCTTGCCATCGGTGCGCACGAAACCGAGATCCTGGATCGCGTCGGCCAGATCCCAGTCGTGGTAGCAGCTTTCCCACTCGCGGCGGCCGCTGAAGCGGCCCATCGCCGGGGTGGGACGGCCCTGATACTCGCCGGCGAAGGCTTCCACCGCCGTCCAGCGGTCGAGCTCATGGGCAAAGGTGTGCAGCTTGCCGTCGATCGTGTCGGTGACGATGTCCTCGCGCACCACGCAGGGCACCATCGAGCTCCAGCACCGGTGCGGGTAGACATAGCCCGTGTCGGCGTTGAACAGCATGTTGGTCTGGCCGCGGTGCGAGAGCTTGTCGTACCACTTCCAATACTCGCCGAACTGCGCATACCAGCCGGGATACTTGTGCTCGAACCACTCGAAGTCCTTGTCGGTCTGGGCCTCGATGCGCCAGAAGTTCACCGGCCAGCCGACCGAGAAGAACTGCGCGATCTTGTGGACGTAGTGCTTCTCGGTGATGCGCTTCCACGCCGTCTGCACGTCGTCGTGGTGGATCTTGATGCCGTACTTCTCCAGCGGCAGCATGTAGGTGCGATAGTAATCTTCGAAGATCCAGCGATGCCACATCTCCGCGTACGACTCCTTGTTCTTGTCGCGGTTGGTGGTGCCGTATTCGATGAACGTGCCGATGGCGGCGTCGACGATGGCGTGGTTCTGCCAGAAGGCGTAGCGCATGTCGCGCTCCAGCAGGAGGTGGTTCTCCGGCTCCTTCAGCATCGACATCAGCATCGAGTGACCGTTGCCGACATGCCGGCTCTCGTCCGACTGGACGGACAGGAACACGGTCGGCAGGGCATAGTCGCCGTTGCGGGCGGCTTCCGAGGGCATGGCCACGAACAGCGTGTTGGTGAACGCCGTCTCGGCCACCACGGTCAGATAGACATTGGCGGAAGTGATGGCGTCGCCGGTGATGAAGCCCTCACCGAACTGGCGGCCGATGGTGGTGGCGTAGCACTTGCCGAACGCCTCCTCGGTGATATCGAACCCGGCCGGGTCGATATAGTTCTCCATGTACCACTTCTTCAGGTTCATCTGGATCGTCGAGTGCCGGAACTCGTCGACCATCTGCATGGTGAAGCCGGTACGCAGGTCCTCGCCAGGCGCCAGCCGGCCGACCATCGCCATGGAGCGGGCCGCCGAGATTTCCGGGAACGGGATGATGGCCAGGAACAGCTTCATCCACTCCACCCAGCGCGGCTCCACATTGCGGAACATGTCGCCGCGCAGCGCCGCGTCGAGCGCGCCATAGACCCGGTTGTCCTTCTCTTCCTGCATCGGGAAGTAGGAGCGAAGCACCTGCTTCATCGGATCTTTCGGGGCCTTGGTGATCTTGTAGTCGGTGGGGAAGGTCATCGCCTCCTGCACATAGGAGGGATTCCATCCCAGATCGGCGATCTTCTTCGCAGCTTCGGCGACAGAGATGCCCTTCTGCGCGGTAATCTTGTTGAGTGTCAGTGTAGTGGTCATTTTTGCCATCCTGCTCTTGGAGCGGAGTCCACGGTCAATTTCCTCCCGTCAGGCGCGGCACAGCGATCTGCTGCCCGGCCGAGCGGGTTTCAGACATGAGCGGGCCCTCGCCCGTCGCGCTTGCGGCGGGCGGAAAAGCCTGGGCAAAGGTGCAAGGCATCGGGATCGGCTGTTGGCGTAACGGGTTTGGGGACGGCAAACCTTGCCGACCCATGACCCGCCGAACCGGCTTATCGCCGTCTCGGCAGCCTCCCCGGACTTCTTCCCTTCGTTCTTGTCGCGGCCTGTCCCGTGGGACACGTCAGCATTGTTCTAATGATAAGGTAGCAAGCGTCGTGCCAATTCGTCGCAGTAGGTATTTCAACGACTTTTCGACGTCCAGTTACTCTTCGATTCGCGGAAGTGAACCATTTTGCGAATCAGACATTCGGAAGTGTTTCATTATGAGAAAATGCCGCGCTGCAAAATAATTGGTAAATCTTGCTTACTTAACCAATATTAATGCTGCGCCGCACCTTATCTAAACTCTAGAATACCAGAGATCGACCATACCCTGGTCAGGGCACCAGTACCGCCCGGCCGTGGATTTTGCCGGCGTTGAGATCATGCAGCGCCCGGTTTGCATCCGCGAGCTTGTATTCCGCGGTTGCGAGCTCGACGAGCCCGCGATCGGCCAGTGCCATCAGCTCGGTAAGCTCGGCCCAGGTGCCGACCAGATTGCCGATGATGTTGCGCTCGGAAATGATCAGGTCGACCGTCGGGATCTTGATGTCCTCGCCATAGCCGACGATGTAATAACTGCCCATCGGGCGCGTCATGGCGAGCCCCTTGGCGGTGGTGCCCTTCTCGCCGACGAAGTCGATGACGGCCTCCGCGCCGACGCCGCCGGTCAATGCCAGCACCGCCTCGACCTCGTTGCCATCCGCCTTTACCGTGTGGTCGGCGCCGCTCTTGCTGGCCAGCGCCAGCGAGGCGTCGGATTTGTCGACGACGATCACGTCGGCGGCGCACATGGCTTTCAGGCACTGGATGCCGATATGGCCCAGGCCACCGGCACCGATGACCACGCAGCTTTCGCCGGGCAAGAGATGCCGGGTGGCCTTCTTCACGGCGCGATAGGCCGTGAGACCGGCATCGGCATAGGGCGCCACTTCCTTCGGCGCCAGCGAACGCGGCAGCGGCACGATGTTACGTTCCGAGGTGCAGATGAACTCGGCATAGCCGCCGTCGCAGTCGAGGCCGGGAAACTTGCCGGGTCCGTGCATGTCGAAACCGCGGCGACAGGCGAGGCAGGTGCCGCCGGTGATCTTCGGATGCACGATCACCGGATCGCCCTTCTTGAGACCCTCGACCTCCTTGCCGACCTCCTCGATCCAACCGGCATTCTCATGACCCATGATGAGAGGTAAGAGCTGGTCGCCATTGGGATCCATATGCGGCTTCCACACGCCCTCGATGATGTGGAGGTCGGTGCGGCAAACGCCGGCGCCGCCGATGCGGACGATGACGTCGGTGGATTTCACGATCTTCGGATCGGGCACGTTCTCCTCCGCGACCCAGAGGTCGGCGGAGAGACTCGTGTCATAGGTTTTCAGCACCTGCGCCTTCATGGCGTCCTCCCTTTTTTCGGCCCCGTCCACGGCGCCGTCGGAGAACCCATCGCAGCAACCGTGCCACACGCCATTTCTTCGCCCGATCAAATCGTTACCGCGGATGCGAAGGTTTTCATGCGTGCACGGACTGAACACAGCCCATCAAATACTGTCCAGTTTCTGGATATTGCCTTCCGTGTGTTTTGCGCCGAACCTGCCGCAAAACGACAAGAACACACGGAGGATGCGCCGATGCCGTCCCTCTCTCGCCCGCCGCAATCCACTGTCGCGCGCGGCGCGCTCTCGCCCGAGGTGGCGCGGAGCTGGGAACGCTGCCTCGCCAGCGGGCTTGACCCGACACGGCGACCCGATGACGAGATCATTCCTTTCGCCGAGGTGCGCGTGCGGCGCGAGGAGCAGGCGCTATTGCGTCGTCTGGCGCTGGCGCAGATGCAGCTTCTGCATGAACAGATAGCCGGCTCGGATTTTATGATCGCCTTTGCCGATGCCGGCGGTGTCGTGCTGGACGCGCTGAGCGACCCGCGCTTCGCCGAGAGCGAGGCGGGGCGCTCCATCGTACCGGGCAGCGTATGGCTGGAAAGCGGGCGCGGCACCAATGCACTCGGCCTCGCGCTCGTCGAGCGGGCGCCGGTCGCGGTCTATGGGCGGGAACACTTCTTCGCCTGCCACGGCCATCTCAGTTGCTCGGCCGTGCCGATCTTCGATCCGGCGGATCGGTTGGTCGGTCTGCTCGACGCGTCGAGCTCCAACGAGGCGCGCCAGCAGCATACTCACGCGCTGGTGCGCATGGCGGCAGCGGCGGTGGAGAACGGCCTTATCGTCAATGGCCGTTCGGATGTGCTGCTGCTGGCCCTGCACCCGCGCGCGGAATATCTCGACACCCTGTCGGCTGGCCTCATCGCGCTGTCACCGGAGGGCGAAGTGGTCTCGATCAACCGCGCGGCGCGGGCACTGCTCGCCGGGCTGGATGCCGGTGCCGGACAGGCCTTCGACGCTCTTTTCGAGCCCGGCTTTGGCAGTGTTGTGGATGAATGGCGCGGCAATGGCATCGCCCGTGTCCGCGATCGCGCCGGCAGCATGCTGTATATCGCGTGCCGGCGGTTTGCCGCGCCGCCGGTGATGTCCAGCCCCGCACCCGCGGCGCGCCGCGCGCCGGCGCCGGCGCCGGCGCCGATCGCGGCACCTTCCGCCGATTTTGTCTGTGAGGACCCGTTGCTGACGCGGCGAATGCGTGGCCTGTCGGCTGCCGCCGGGGATCGCCTCGCCATCCATATCCATGGCGAGACCGGCACCGGCAAGGAATTGATGGCACGCCATGTCCATGCGCTCAGTGGCCGAGCCGGCGAATTCGTCGCCATCAATTGCGGCGGCGTGCCGGAATCGCTGTTCATCGGCGAGCTGTTCGGCCATGACCGGGGCGCGTTCACCAATGCGCGCAGCGAAGGCGCGCCGGGGCTGATCCGCCTGGCCGATGGAGGAACGCTGTTTCTCGACGAGGTCGGCGACATTCCGCTCACCGCGCAGACGGCGCTTCTGCGATTCCTAGATACCATGGAGGTGCGCTCGCTCGGCGGCGCGAAGACCGCGAAGCTCGATGTGCAGATCGTGTCCGCCACCAATCGCGACCTCGCTGCCGCCGTCGCCGCGCACCAATTCCGTGCCGATCTATATTACCGGCTGAACGGGCTTTCGATCGAGATCCCGCCCCTTCGCGAGCGCAGCGATTTCCACGCGATCGTACGGCATCTGCTGGCCCGACATGCGCCGGGAACCTCGATAGACGATGTCGTTCTGGAGCGCCTGCGCCGGCGGCCATGGCCGGGCAATATACGCGAACTGCAGTCCTGGCTGCGGCGCGCCCTGATCGAAGCGGATGCCGGGACCATCACAGAGCTGTCGTGCGATGACGCCTTGAGCGAGGTGGCGCAGACATGCGCACATTGCGCCGGCAGTCCGCTGGACAGTTCCAAATGCCGTCGCATTCGGGAAACCTACGCGCAGAGCGGCGGAAACATCCAGGCCACCGCGCGCCGCCTCGGGATATCTCGGACGACCGTCTACAAGCATATCGGTGATTGACGCCAACCTCGGCTCTCCCGCCGGCAGCCGCGCCCCAAGCGACGGGCGGCTTTGGGCATGGGGCGCGGAGGGGTGTCAGACCTGCCCATCTGCCTGATGGGGAGGAGGCGCTTGCCGAACGCGGCCGAGGCTTAAAGCCACGCCGCCAGCGAGACAGAAGGCGATGCAAAGGACGGCGACGATAAGCGCCTGCGTGATGGCGGCCGGATCGGTTCGTGCGCCAAGTACCTCGTAGAAGGTTCCGCCGATCACGGCGACGCTGAGCGTAGTACTGACCTGGAGGGTCGAGCTGGCAATGCCGGCGATCATGCCGGAAAAGGCCGGCGCGACTCGGCCCGTCACCATCGCCATCAGGGTCGGCAATGCGAGCCCTTGCCCAAAACCGATGACGAACAGAAGGGCGGCGAGCGACATCGGCGAAGGGGGCACGCCGATCATCGTCGCCGCGACTAGCCCGGCGAGACCCAGGAACCCGACGACCTCAAGTCCCATGCCGATCGGATTGACATACACGCCGGCGACTTTGCTGCGGTCTGGCAACAGCGCGGCTCCTAGCCCCGCGTGTCGAAATCGGTCGCGATGGAGATGTCGCGCCAGGCGCTCATGTCGGCGCGGAAGGCGTCGAGCTTTCGCTCCGCGATCGCGTGAGCGCGCGGTCCGAGGGGGAGATGCAGCGGCGGGTGCTGGGCATCGACGGCCCTCAGCATCACGGCGACAGCCTTGGCCGGATCGCCGGCCTGCCGGCCGTTATTTGTCTGGCGGTAATGGCGTCTTGCCGGCACCGTCTCGGCATAGGCGGGGATCTCCTGCGCCGCTGTGGCCATCGAGCCCCCGAGAAACTCGGTGCGGAAGGGGCCGGGTTCGACGATGATCACGCTCACGCCGAGCGGACGGAGTTCGTCGGCCAGCGCTTCAGACAAGCCCTCCACCGCGAACTTGCTCGCATTGTAGAAACCGAAACCCGCCGAGCCGGCGATCCCGGCACCGGAGGAGAGGTTGACGATGCGGGCTCCGGCGCGTTTGCGCAGCGCCGGCAGGGCGGCACGGGTGGTCTCGATCAGGCCGAACAGGTTCACCTCGAACATCGGCCGGTATTCCGCGGGCTCACCCTCCTCGATCGCGCCGATGAAGCCGAAGCCGGCATTGTTGACGAGGACGTCGAGGCCGCCGAACGCGCTTTCGGCCAGCGCCACGGCCCTTGCGGCGTCACCCGGGCGGGTGACGTCCAGCGAAATGCCGCGCACCGTCTCGGGATAGCGCTCGCACAGCGGCTGCAGAGTCTCGATGAAACGGGCTGTGGCGACAAGGCGATCGCCCCGTGCGGCAACGGCCTCGGCAAGTTGCCGGCCGAGGCCCGACGAGCCTCCTGTGATCAGCCAGGTTTTCATCACGGTCTCCTTCAATCCCAGTGGGACGAGGAGAAAATAGGCGATTGGATTTGTTCGATACTGACAGTTTCGTACGCCGGCCGTTCATTTTCGTGGGGGTGGAGGGGCATGCGAGCCGCCGCCTTCAGGCGCTCGCGCAGGCCGTCGACCACCTTCAGGGCACCTTGCGCATTTCCGCCGCCGACGGGTTCGGGGCCTATGTGCTGCCGCCGATCATCGACGATGTAGGCGAAGGCTTACTCCAATGTCTGATCGAAAGCTCGTGGCAGCAGTAGATTATTGGTCCCAGGCGATCCAATGCGCCGCCTGGGACCATGGACCTCACGCCGCGCGTGTGGCTGCGACCGGCGCGATATCCTTATGGTGGATTTCCGTACCGAGAACCTTCAGACATTCACGCATGAAGGCTGCCAGCGCGGTCCAGCCTTTGGCAGAGACCATATTGCCATCGACCAAAGCCTCGGTGGGCGAGAGATCGACATAGGTGCCACCCGCAAGACGGACCTCCGGCTCGCAGGCGCCGAGCGCACCGACGCGCTTGCCCGTGACGACGCCATCCACCGCGATGAGGATCTGGACGCCGTGGCAGATGGTGAAGATCGGCTTTCCCGTCTCGTGGAAGTGACGGACCATCGCCTGGATGCGCTTGTCGGTCCGGATGTACTCGGGCCCCCGTCCGCCGGCGCAATAGACCGCATCGTACTCCTCCAGCTTCACTTCGGAGAAGGTCTTGTTGATGTCGGCAAGATGGCCGAAGCGCTCAATATAGGTCTGGTGGCCCTCGAAATCGTGCAGCGAGGTCTGGATCTTGTCGCCGGCCCGCTTGTCCGGGCACACGACGTGAACGGTGTGGCCGACGGCCTCCATTCCCTGCTGGAATACGAAGATTTCGTATTCCTCGGTGAACTCACCGGTCAGCATCAGAATCTTCTTGCCTGGCATGGTCGTTTCCTTTGCCTGTTCGTTTACGGTCAGACTTTATGGGCGCTATCCGAGCGTCGATGTTCAGAACGGCGAGTCCGGGAAGTAATATTCCTCGGCATTTTCCTTGGTGATCAGCGGAGCATCGAGCTTCAGCGAGCCACGCACCGGCGCATGCCCGGCAAAATGCGCCGCCGTCAGATAGATCGCGGTCTTGATCATCGACGGCGGGTAGGGCGTCTCCACCGGCGTCACCGGATCGCCGGCCTTCACCTTCTCGATGATCTCCTTCATGCCGTTGCCGCCGAGAGCGAACTTGATCTCCTTGCGGCCGGACTGCTTGATGGCTTCCAGCACGCCGAGCAGCATGTCGTCGTCATTGGCCCACACGGCGTCGATCTGCGGGTATTTGGCGAGATAATCCTGCATCAGCTTGAAGGCCTCGTCGCTGTTCCAGTTGGCGTACTGGATGTCGAGGATCTTCATATCGGTGCCGGCGATGCCATCCTTGAAGCCCTTGATGCGCTCGTCGTCGATCACGGTCGGGATTCCGCGCAGCACCACAAGATTGCCCTTGCCGCCCATCTTCTCGACCAGGAACTTGGCCGTGTTGTAGCCGACAGCGATGTTGTCGCCGGCGACATAGAGGTCCTGGATCTTCGGGTCGTTGAGGCCGCGATCGACGACGGTGATGAAGCTGCCCTTGTCCTTGATCGTCTTGACCGGCGTTGTCAGTTCCTCGGAGGAATGCGGCAGGATCACCAGCGCGTCGAGCTTGCGCGTGGCGGAGAGGTCCTCGATGGCGCTGACCTGCGCGTTTGCCGAGGGCGAGGTCTTGACGATGACCTCGATGCCGGGGAACGCCTTGTTGATTTCCTTGGCGGCGGCATTGGCGTGGTAGACGACGCCTGCCGTCCAGCCATGGTCCGCCGCGGGAATGGAGACGGCGATGATTTTCTTTTCGGCGGCCGATGCCGGGCCGGCGGCCAGCAGCGCTGTCGTCACGCCGGCGGCGATCAGGGCATTTCTGAGCATGTTTTCCTCCTTGGTGCGGCAGTCTTGATTGATGTCCGGCGCGTCGCGGCTGCCTCGCGCGGGCCGGTTTCGTCGATCGCCTACCTCCTCGACATGCGCTGGATCAGCATGGCGATGATGATGATCACGCCCTGGACCGCCGCGACGAGATACTCGGAGACGAAGTCGGAAAGGACCATCAGGTTGGCGATGAATTCGAGGATCACCGCGCCGGCCACCGTTCCCCAGATCCGGCCGCGGCCACCACCCAGGGCCGTACCCCCAATGACGACTGCGGTGATGACCTGCAGCTCCCACAGCAGACCCGTCGTCGGTGTTGCCGCGCCGAGGCGGGGGACGTAGCAGATGGCGGCGATGGCGACGCAGGCCCCCTGGATCAGGAAGGCCACGATCCGCATCCGGGCGACCGAGATGCCGGAATAGCGCGCCACGTCCTCATTCGCGCCCACCGCGACGCAGCGTCGTCCATAGCGCGTGCGGTACAGGACACAGGCGGCGACCAGCGCCACGGCGAGCGGCACCAGGATGGGAACCGGCACGCCGAGCACGTCGCCGAAATAGACCGGCCGGTAGGCATCGCGCAGGCTGCGGTCGATCGCCACCGTACCGCCGTCGGTCATATAGGTGATGAGCGCCCGGAAGATGCCCATCGTGCCAAGCGTGGCGATGAACGGTTCGATGCGCCCGACGGTGACGATGGTTCCGTTCAGCAGGCCGCAGGTGATGCCAGTGACCAGCGCGACCGCCATTCCGAGCGGGATGGCGGCGGTTCCGACGCTGGGCGCGGCCCAGTTCATGAACAGAATCATCACCCCGGTGATGAAGGCCGCCATCGAGCCGACCGACAGGTCGAGGCCGCCGGAAGCGATGACGAAGGTCGCGCCGATGGCGATGATGCCGATGAAGGCGCTGCGGGTGACGACGTTGGCGATATTATTGGCCGACAGGAAGTCGGGATTGATGAGGAAGCCGATCAGCACCAGTGCGGCGAGCGCCAGGAAGGGGCCTGCATCGCCCCAGCCAATGGACCAGCCATTCCGGGCGCGCGGCGGCGCGGCGGCAAGGTCAGCCATCTATGTTCCTCCCAGGGATTTTTCGTTGGCCGCGCTGCTGGTGGCGCAGAGCGCGACATTGCTTTCGGTCATAGCGTCACCGGCAAGCTCGCCGTTGATCCGGCCGGCCCGCATGACGAGGATCCTGTCACACAGGCCGATCAGCTCCTGCATCTCCGAGGAGATGACAATGCAGGAGCGCCCCGCGCGCACCAGTGACTGGATGAAGGCGTAGATCTGGCTCTTGTTGGCGATATCGATGCCGCGCGTCGGCTCGTCGATGATGAGAACCGACGGCTCATTCAGCATCACCTTGGCGAGCAGCAGCTTTTGCTGGTTGCCGCCCGAGAGCTGGCCCGCCTTGGCCTCGCGGCTGCGCAGGCGGATGTCGTAGCTGGCGACAGCATGGTCGAGCAGTTGCGTCTCACCGGCAAGGTCCAGCCCCGCGACCGGGTGCACCCGGTCGAGCGCGGCAAGGGTAAGGTTCGGCGCCAGCTTTTCGTCGAGCAGCAGGCCCTTGCCCTTGCGGTCCTCGGTCAGGTAGCCGACACCCTTCTCCGCCGCCTGCGCTGGCGAGTGGAAGTCGACCGGCTGCCCGTGCAACCGCACAGCGCCGAAATTGGCCTGCCGCAGGCCGAGCAGGCCTTCAAACAGCTCGGTCCGCCCGGCCCCGATCATGCCGGCCAGCCCAAGGATCTCGCCCTTGCGCAGGGTCAACGACACGTCCCTGACGAAGCCGGGGACATGGGCATTCTCGATTTCCAGCGCTGGCGCGTTCGCTTCCTGCTCCAGCCGCGCGGGATCCTGCCGCGCAGGATAGAGGCTGGCGAATTCGCGCCCAACCATCAGACTGGCCATGCGATGGGGGGTGAGGCCCTGCCCATCATAAGTGCCGACCATTCGCCCGTCGCGCAGCACCGTCACCCGGTCGGCCAGCCGCTCCACCTCGTCGAGCCGGTGGCTGATGTAGAGAATGGCGACGCCGCGCCGCTTCAGCTCGACGATAATGTCGAGCAGCGGGTCGACCTCGTCATGCGTCAGCACGGCGGTCGGCTCGTCGAATATGACTACGCGCTGTGTGCCGAGCAGTGCCTTCGCAATCTGAACCAGCTGCCGGTTGGCGAGCGAAATGTCGCGCACGAGCGCACGCGGCGACACCTTGCAGCCGATCTCGGCGAGTTGGGCCGCGGTGGCCTCGCGCATGGCCCTCTCGTCGAGCCGGCCGAAGCGGGTTATCTCGCGGCCAACGAAGATGTTCTCCGTGACGGTCAGCGCCCCGGCAAGCAGAATTTCCTGATGAACCAGAGCGATCCCGGCAGCCTGCGCATCGGCCGGGGCTCGGAAATGGGCCGGCGCACCGTCCAGGAAAAGTGTGCCCTCGCTGAGCTTCAGGTAGCCCGAGAGCAGCCGCATGAGCGTGGACTTGCCGGCCCCATTCTCCCCGATGACGGCGTGAATCTCGCCGGGCCGGAGGTCGAGCGACACGTCCGAAAGCACCCTCACCCCGCTGAATTCCTTCGCCAGGTGCTCGGCGCGCAGAACGGGTTCGGGCACGCTGGTCAGGGCGAGGTGAGCGGGCGTCATTGGTCGAACGCCGGAAGCAGTCGGTCGCGAGAGCGTTCGATGTGCAGGCGCATCGCCTGCCGGGCAGCTTCGGCCTCGCGGGCGGCGAACGCGGCGAGGATCGCAGCATGCTCGTCCAAGGCTTCCTCGGTCACGCGCGCATGGAACATAAGGCGGAAGATGTGAAAGTGGGTATGCTGGTAGGCGAGCGTCTCGCGGATCAGCTCGTTGCCGGCAATGTCCAGAATACGGTCGTGGAATAGCGCATCCTGCCGGGCGAACTGCGAGTAGCGCGCCCGGTCGTCGGCGCCGCCATCGCGTGACATCACCCCGGCGGTCTGCGTGAGAGCCGCCAGCGCCTCGTCAGTCATCACGGCCACGGCCCGCGCGGCGGCATCCGGCTCCAGCAGCAGGCGCAGTTCGTAAAGCTCGTTGAAACGGCGGCGGGTGATCTGCGGCGCGGCGCTGTAGCCGACGAGGTGGGTCTTCACGACCAGCCCCTCGCCTTCCAGCCGCCCGAGCGCCTCGCGGATTGGGGTCTGCGAGACCGCGAGCTCACGCACGAGATTATCGACCGTGATGCGGGAGCCTGGAGGAATCTTCAACGCCATCAGCCGCGCCAGGATGGCTTCATAGACCTCCTCGGCGAGACCGGCGGCGCGCTGGATAGCCTGCGAACCTTCGCGCGGCGTCGCAGCGAATGTGGAAGCGGCGAGAGCTTTCGGACTGCGCACATTTGCCTCCTTGACACCGATCGACAACTAGCACGCTCCCTTGCGTCATTCAATACGATATCATATACGATTTCATGTAGGAAAAGATGTCAGGCCGAATTTACTAGTCTAATCATATGGATGAAAACTATGACATCCTTCGACCTTAGCCGGCTCGCAGGCTGTGAGTGATCTGTTCCGCACACGTGACCACGTGCCGGATTTCGACCGGCACGTCGCGGCCTATGCCATTCGCAGCGCGGCGACACGGGCGCGACTGCCTATGCAGGCTGACATCGCTTACGGGCCGTCCCCGGCGGAAAGGCTCGACCTGTTCTTCCCGCCGCCGGAACGCGCGACCGGCGCCGTGCACATGTTCATCCATGGCGGCTACTGGCGGATGTTCGGGAAGCAGGATTTCTCCTTTGTCGCCGAGACGGTCACGGCCGCCGGCGCCATCGCGATCATCGTTGATTATGCGCTCATGCCGCGGGTGCGGATGGACACCGTGATTGCGCAGGTACGTGGTGCGCGCGACTGGGTGCTGCGAAACATCGGAAATTATGGCGGGGACCCCGCCCGTTTCACCATCAGCGGCCATTCCGCGGGTGCCCACCTCGGAGCGTTGCTGCTAGACGCGAGCCAGCCTTCCGGGGACATCGCAGGCGCGCTGCTCCTGAGCGGCATCTACGATCTCGCACCGCTGCAGCACTGCTTTCTGAGAGAGCTCATCGGCCTCACCAATGAGGAGGTGGAGCGCTTCAGCCCGCTGCGCGTCCCCTATTCTACCGGCCCGGCGGTCTCGATCATGGTGGGCGGCCTTGAAACCTTGCCCTTTCACGAGCAAGCGAGCGCCTTTGCGGTTCATCTGAGGCAGGCCGGCATGACGGCGGACATGCGGGCACTTTCGGGCGTGAATCATATGAGCATCGTTGCCGATCTCGGCGATCCTCGCACCAAGGCCGGCAGCGCGTTAGCTCACCTCGTCTCCGTCGCCTGACGGCGACGTTGGGCTAGCGCGATGTCATCGAACCAGATCCAGCCCGCAAGACGAGACGGGATAGTCGCGGTGCGTGCCCCGACTGTCAGCGCACTCGGATTTCTGGAGAGGCAGGGCGCAGCAAGGCCACAGGAGTAACAACTGCCGCGGTAATAGCATTGCGGGACGGACGGTTGCGTCAGACAGGCCAAGCCTGAGGACTTACGGAGCGACGAGCTTAATACCAGCTACGCTAGCATGGACCTCGGCGCCGCGCCTTACTCGGCCACCCTCAGCACGATCTTGCCGAACCCGCCGCCGGCTTCCATCGCGCGGTGCGCCTCGGCTGCCCGCGCGAGCGAAAAGACCTTGCCGACCAGCGGCTTCAGCCGGCCGTCGGCAAACATCGGCAACGCGCCTTCCGCGAAACGCCGCACCATGGCGCGCTTCTCCTCCGTTGGCCGCGATTTCATCACCGTGCCGATGAGGCGCAGATGATTGTGCAGAGGGAGAGCGAGCGGAATGTTGGTGGTGATCTGCCCGCCGAGCAGGCCAACCTGGACGAGGCGTCCGCCCGGGGCGAGGCTGCGTAGGTTGGTAGGTTGCGCGCAAGATAGTTCCCTCCGACGAAATCGACGATCACGTCTACGCCGCGCCCGTCGGTCGCCTCGCGCACGCCCTGCACGAAATCCTGGGATCGATAGTCGAACACGGACTCCGCGCCGAGCGCGAGAACGTCGGCGCGCCGCTCCGCATTCCCCGTCGCGAAGACGCGGGCGCCGCGCGCATGGGCTATTTCGACGGCGGCGGAGCCGACCCCGCTAGCCGCCGCGTGGATGAGCACGCCATCACCGACGCCGGCACCGCCCAGATGTACGGCGGCTTCCCAGGCGGTGACGAAGGATTCCATTACCGCAGCCGCCTCGACGAAATCGAGTTCAGCGGGAATGCGCACAGCCATACCACGGTCGACACGGGCATATTCAGCATAAGCGCCGCCGCCGACGATGGCCATCACCCACTCGCCGGGCTGGATGTCGGCAACGTCGCGGCCAACCGCCACGACCCCGCCAGCCACTTCCAATCCGAGTAAGTCGCTCTCGCCATAGCTCTGGCGGCCGTAATAGCCCTGACGCTGCAGCAGATCGGCGCGGTTGACGCCCGCCGCATGCACCTTGACCAGCAGGTCGCCGGGGCGCACCTTCGGCAGGGGAGCGTTGGCGAGGCGGAGGACATCCGCCGCACCAAAATCGTCGAAGATGATCGCCTTCATTTCACCCCCGCCCTAGCCAAAGCCCGGCGGGCAATGCTGGCGGCAAAAAGCGGCGTTTCGCGGCGGTTGTGGTCGCCACCGGCTTCCTGCCGCGCCTCGGCAGCCCGCGCGAAACCCGTCGAGGCTCTAACCGCCGCTGGATGACAATTTGGTGGCAGGTCACTCGCCGCCAGCATTTCCGAGATGGAACGCCCCCATACTCAGCCGGCGTCTTTGTGGTGCGGTGACGCGGTGCAGCCGCTGGGTGAACGCCGCGAACATGCAAGTGTCCGGGATCGGCGATAAGCCGAAGCCTCCTGAAAACGGCTTTACCGGGATCGCAAAGATAAGACCCCATTTCGCCGAATTCCTCGCCACCCTCGTCGATGTCGTTCCGGCCGGCAGCTTTTTCCGGCGCGGCCCGCCGCCGCGCGGTGACGCCGTCGGCAATCGTTCGCCAGATCGACGCGCTAGAGTGGGATCTAGGCGTCGCGCTCTTCATCCGCTCAACACGGGCGCTCACGCTCACCGATGCCGGGCGGCGCCTGCATGAGCGGGCGCTCCGCCATCTCGAAGAACTGGCCGACACCCATGCCGAGGTCGACGCCTTCGACGGCTCCGTCTCGGGCACGCTTCGGATTGCCTGCTTCCCACCCTTCGGCAGGCGCTATGTCCTTCCCGTCGTCGCGGCGCTGCAATCCGAGCACCCGGCTCTGCATGTCGAGCTCGACCTGACAGAGCGGCTGGCCGATCCGGTGACCGAGCGGCTCGATGTGGTCATCCGCATGGGCGCGCTTGCCGACAGTACGCTGATTGTGACAAAGCTCGCACCCCTCACACGGCTGCTCGTGGCGAGCCCGGCCTATCTCGCGCGGGAGGGCACGCCCGTAGGCACGGCGGATCTTGCCTCGCATCGCTTGCTCGACAAACTCCACGGCCCCGATCTCCTGGGTCGGCGCGACGTGCTTGGCTGCCCCGCCGGCCATGCCGGGAACGGCACGGTGACCTTTCGTTCCGACGATTTCGACGCCCTGCGCGCGGCCGCGGAAGCCGGAATGGGCATTGCGCTCCTGTCGAGCTGGGTCGTGTGCTCGGACGTCAGGGTGGGAAGGCTGGTGCGGTTAGCGCTGGGCGGCGAGGCATGGAACGACGGCTCGTCAGGTATCCACCTGCTGCGCGCCCTGCCGCAGCCAAGTGCGAAGGTGCGTGCCTTCACCGATGGCTACGTGCGGCGATCGGCCGTCCACCGAGTTGGGAACCGTGATCGGCTAACGCTGGCCTATGCCGACAGGCTTGCGCCGATGGCGCGGTAGAGCCCGGCGCACCGATTCGGCGGGAGCCAACGTCAGCGAAGCATACTTGCCCTCCTCGCAGCGGTGAGGCTGCCGCCTCGGCCCAATCCGGGGAGGCATTGGATCTGCTGGACGTCTGCCCGCGTCAATCAACGCTCGCATACCGGGATCCAGACACTGACGGCGGCCGAGTGCCTAAGCGCCGACCGAAGTCACAGACCTAACGCGCCTGCATTCACACAAACGAAAACCCCCGCCGGCTTTTTGAGCCTTGCGGGGGTTTTTGTAGGTATCGTTTAGAAGCGGATGCTGTGTTTGGCAGGCCTGGCAGCGACCTACTCTCCCAGGTCTTAAGACATAGTAC